>DAOUCV010000065.1:0-8473 GCA_034432095.1 Dehalococcoidales bacterium | reverse complement strand
AGATCATCTCCTTCTCCTTGTTGAGATATTGCTACCTCAACAAGGATTGATTATTTCCCGGGGAGGGTCAATTTTGCGGGATAAAGGTGGGTCAAATTTCAAAGAGAATTAACAGGCTATTCCCTATAAAAGTGATAACGAGTTCTGCCAGTTGGTTTATGGTAATGCTTTCACCGTTTCCGACGTTGAAGATGCCACTAACGTCAGTTTGTGCTGCCAAGATATTTGCCTCCACTATATCGTTAACAAAGACAAAGTCTCTAGTTTGCTCACCATCCCCGTAAATGATTGGTGGTTCACCTCGAGAAACTCTGCTAATAAATCTTGGGATCACAGCCGCATATTGAGAGTCTGGTTCGCACCTTGGGCCATAGACATTGAAATATCTCAGGCAAACAGTGGGCAAACCGTAGACCTCTTGGAAAACACGACAGTAGTATTCACCAGCGAGCTTGGAAACAGCATAGGGTGACTGAGGGCCTGGTAAACTATCTTCTTTTTGGGGCAGGGCGGTATCATCGCCGTAAATTGATGAGGATGAGGCGTAAATTACTTTCCTGACGCCATTATCTCTGGCTGCTAAAAGTACCTTGAGAGTTCCGCTTACATTAACATCATTGGAAACCAAAGGTGTCTCTATGCTTTGAGGAACGCTGGCAACGGCCGCTTGATGAAAGACATAATCAACACCTTGAAAAAGCTCCTGAAGTAGAGGAAGGTCGGTAACACTACCCCGAATAAACTCTACGCTACCTGTCCCTAGCAAAGATGCCATGTTTTCAATTTTTCCTGTGGACAGGTCATCGATGATGGTAACTTTATAGCCTCGTCTCGCCAGTTCGTCCGCCAGGTGCGAGCCAATAAACCCGGCACCTCCGGTAATGACTACCTTCTTGTTTTGCTTCATTTTACGTTTCATTCTACTGGCGCTGCCGATTTGAGAATCAACCCTTGGACATTCAGAAGGATAGAGCCGATTTAGATAACTCAGGGGAGACACTCTTTTTATACCACTCGATATATCTTCTCATTCCCTCTTCAAAATCGACTTTCGGCTCCCAGTCAAGCTCGTTTTTAGCTTTAGCCGCCAAGACCCTGGCCCCGTCATAGTCACCGGGTCTGGCATCCTTGTATTCGATGGTGATGTCACCTAATAGCTTCTTAATAGTCTCCGCTATCTCCTTAATAGTTATCGGGCGGAGGCCTTCCAGATTGTATGTTTGATTTATTGCTTTGTCACTGAGCGCCGCCACATTGCCTTCGGCGAGGTCTTCCACATAGATAAAGTTACGGTATTGAGAGCCATCGCCGAAGATGCTAAGAGGCTCTCCATTTAATGCCCTCTTCACAAAGTTGGCCACCACCGTTCCCCAGCGAGCTCTTGGTCCGTAAGGTATGCCGTAGCGAAGGATGGTGAAGTTTTGCCCATACAGCTTTTGGTAAGCGTGGCAGTAAAGTTCGGCGGCCACCTTGGATGCTGTGTAGATATGCTTTGTCTTAGCTATATCCAGAGGGGTGCCCTCATCAACTTCCTCGGTGTCAGCCATTTCATAAACCCATATCGTGCTGGCTAAGAGGACACGGGGTATACCGGCTCGTCGGCATGCTTCCAGCACGTTGGCGACAGCCATGATGTTAAGCTGGCCGGCCTCCACAGGATTCTGATAAACGTCATTGACGTTAGACATCGCTGCCAGTAAATATACGGCATCATAATAACCAGCTAAAGCGACGCAGGATTTGGAAAGGTCAGTAATGTCAACGTAAATGTGACGGACATCTGACCGATGCGGCGCCATAATATCAAAGACGGTCACCTCATGGCCACGCTCCAAGAGTTTATCCACAACATGGGAGCCGATGAATCCCGAGCCTCCGATAACACCGATATTCATTTTAATGCCTCCTTCAAAGAATTTGCCACATGTTTTGCCTGCTCCTGAGTCATTCCCGCAAATACGGGCAGGCAGATTTGCCGTTTGCACAGGTCTTCGGCGACAGGGAATTCGCCACCTTTGAACCCGTATTTATCTTTGAAAATGGGCTGCAAATGACAGGGTAGTTCGTATACTTCTCCGCTCAGGCTCACTCCGTATTTCTCTCGCAGTGTCTTTTTTAGTGACGGCCGGTCGATACCTTCCTGCAAAAAAACGATATACTTGTAATAATTTGTTTCTACCTCACCGGGTAATTGCAGCAGACTTAATCCTGCGGCATTCTTTAGCTCCCTGTCATATACATGAGCCGCCTTTCTCCGGTCGGCGATGAACTCGTTTAGTCTGCCAAGCTGAGAAACCCCGATGGCGGCGTGAATCTCGCTCATCCTCCAGTTGTAGCCCATTTCCGTATGAATGTTTCCGAGGAAGCCGGCTTTGCCCTGGTCACGAAATACCAAGGCTCGCTGGTAGATTTTCTCGTCACTGGTGGTTATCATACCGCCTTCTCCTGAAGTCATGACCTTGGTAGGATAGAAGGAGAAAGCAGCGGCAATGCCGAAGCTTCCCGCTTTCTTACCATCCAGAGTGCTGCTGTGGGCGTGAGCAGCATCTTCAATCAGGTAGAGGTCATGTTCACGGCATATCTGCTGAATCTCGCTAACCTGCGGTGGGACTATTCCACCGATATGTACAATGATTACAGCTCTCGTGTCTTGTCGAATCTTCTTTTTAACATCGGCACTGTCAAGGCAAAGATTATCAGTTGCATCCGCAAAGAGCACCTTACCTCCGGCATGAATAACTGCCGCTGGCGTGGCGAAGAAGGTATTGGTGGGTACTATTACCGATGAACCCTCTATATCGAGTGCTCTGAGGATTATTTCCAGGGCGCTGGTGCCGCTGTTCACGGCCACAGCATATTTTGTGCCCGCAAGTTCAGCGAACTTTTGTTCAAATTCCCTGGTATATTGCCCAAGCGTTAGCTGTCCGCTCTTGAGTATGCCATCAATCTTCCGCAACAGTTCTTTCCTATCTTCCTCAGGGAAATATATCTTTGCCGCTGGTACCTGCATTTCGTCCCCTCCAAATATTGACACTATAGTGATAGGTTTGCTGCTTCGCTTTGCTTCTTCGTCTTTCTCATTATCCGGGGGTGACCTATTGATGCTTCCCATATCCTGACCAATAGCTTTGCTACCTGAACCGGGATTAGTTTTGCTCGAGCCAACTTCCAAAGTTGTCTGACAGCCAGCGTCAAAACGAAACTTAAGGTGAGTCCGATGATAAAATAAGGTAAGACCTGTACCGGATTTAGCGTTAAGCTCTTGCCTATCACCGCCCCAATGACCACATACGTGCTATCGTAAACCACGCCGGAAATGAGCACACCGACGGTTAGAGCTTTGAAGCGTTTGGTTGCGGCCATGAAGATGGTGATGGGGAATTTCAGCCAGAAAAGGCGTCCCAACGCTATCCAAAACGGTACCGACCAATGGCATTCGTTGAGCTTCTGTGTCAGTCTTGACGCTTCAAATCGGGTCCTGAGAGCCGGAAACCGGTTAAACAGACGATGGCTGCCGTTATTCGCCAGGCAACAGAAAAGCCACGTCCCGCCCAGGCGTCCGGCCTGAGCAGCAACAAGCATGGGTAAAAGATATACAATCGGCATGGTATGACTACCCAAGAGGTAACCGCTCAGTAACCAGGTAGTTTCCAATAGATATGGCGCCGTCACACCTATGGAGTCACCCGCAAGGCAATCCAAGAGTAGCCCAAACCATACCAGAGGGTGAGCGCTACCGACGAGCCCAGTATAAATATTTACCAGTTGTTCAAGGTTCATATCATTCACTTATAGGGGTCTATCCCCAACAGTTCTGGTACAGTGATAAACCGATAGCCTTGGGCGGTCAGCTCCTTGATGATGACAGGTAATGCTTGTACCGTAAGGCTTTTGTCTGAACGCTGATTGTCATGTTCCGTACCATAGCCATCATGGAGCAGGATAATTTTACCCGGCTTTACCTTTCTGATGATGGCTTCGGCTACTTGATTCGCTGTTGGTTTACCGAAGTATAGAAAGTCGTGCTCTTCATTGGTAGCTACACTCCAGTTGACCGCCACCAGGTCTTCCTGGCGCAGGTAGTTTAGCTCCCAGGGTGATTTTCTCCCATGTGGCGGACGGTATAGGTGAGGGACCAGACCGGTCACCTCAGCAATGCTCGTTTGTGCCAGGGTGATTTCCTTCTTGCTTTCTTTAGACAAAGCATGATTGGCATTATGCTTATACGAGTGGTTACCGATGACGTGGCCTTCATTTACTATCCTCTGGGCTACCTGTGGGTACTCCACCACATTCTGCCCCACGGCAAAGAAGGTGGCTTTAATGTCATTAGCTTTCAGGATGTCAAGAATCTGCGATGTATAGGGCTCATTTGGTCCATCGTCAAAACTGAGCGCTACCACTTTCTGGTCTACTATGGCCTGGTAGTAGACTTGGCCGAATATTTGTGAGGACGGAGCTGCATAACCGAAAACGGAGGTGGTGAGAATGCCTGCCAAGCACAGGGAAATGGCAAGGCTCATCGGTCTTCGAGGCCGAGTAATTCTGGCCAGACGCGGTTTTAAGAGGTTTGGGAGACGCTTGAGATAGTATCCAATTCCTTTTAACAGGTTGTGCCCCATCTCAATAACTATAATCATTAATGGTTTGGTGGCGACCCTGCGCGGTGATGTGACAGCCACCAGATGGGTGTCATATTTAATTCGACCGAAACGGCGCAAATTCTTAGCAATACCCCATTGGTCGGGCTCGAGCCAATCACTGTCGTAGCCACCGATTTTGAGTAAATAAAGGCGGCGGAAAGCAAAATTAGCACCCGAAACCAGTAGGGGGAACCCAAAGAAAAAGGTACCCAATAAGTTAACCAGATGCCGGCCTAAGGATTCGAGCCATGCCCACCGTGGCGGCTGACTGTAGACATAGATGCCTGCCAGTGCCACACTCCTGGGATGAGTGTTAAAATGGCCTGCAATGTAATTTAGCCAGCCGGGCGGGTAAGTGGTATCGGCGTCAGCCTGGACTATGATGTCACCTGCGGCGGCATCAAACCCGGCCTGGCGGGCATGAATGACATCCTGTCTAGGCTCATAAACCACCCTCGCTCTGTAGCTTCTGGCCACAGAGGCGGTATCGTCAGTGGAGGCATTATCCACCACGATAATTTCCCAGTCTCCCCGGAAGTCCTGTTGCTGTAGAGAGGCAAGACAGTCACCCAGATAGGCCGCTTCATTGTTAGCCGGTATAACAACGCTAATCATATCTTTTGTAGAATTATTGTCCTTTGCCAACATGTAGCATATTTTTAGGAAGGCTCTGCACTAAGTGCTCACTGATCGTACTCATATCGTCGGCGCCTTTCCCAAGGCCTTCGGTTTTCCTGGTAAGAGCCATCCTCATACGATGCCACAGGCTTGCATTTCGTCTCTGGGTTAAGGCGCTTTTAACCTCCAGCAGAAGTCCCGTGAGTTTATCAATATCGCAGGAATAGCTCTGCCTGAATGCGCCAAATTGCTCATTGAGTTGGCGTACCGAGGCCTCCAGGTTGTTCAGTGACTCCGTCTCGCTGGTAGTCCTTGAGTTTTCAAGCTGTTCCATATTGCCCTTTTCCCCAACGCCCTCAATTAATGTGCTGCTTACCACGGGGGCTTTTGGTTTTGTGATGCTTAGATGGAGATTTGTGTCCGTTGGCAGTGGGTAGCATTTGGAGATTTTCGGTTACCCCTTCTAACAAAGCTAGAGCCCGGTTGGTAAGCTCTGCCAGCTGCCTGCAAGAGCGCGCCTGAAGTACAGCCACCACATTCGGCCGACCTTCCAGAACATCCGCCAGCTTCACACTAGGATTACCTCGCAAGGTTTCGGCTGCTTCTTCAGCTTTGCCCTCTATTACGTCTAAAAGGATGTAGACTCTGGTACACATCATCGACTTCCTCTGAAAATTCCTTTTCGTGATACAGTGTCACGTTGTGAATGCCCTCACTGATAGGTTAACACTCAGGCGGTAAAAATGGTGTTGAACGGGGGTTAAATTGTGGTTAAAATCTGGCGACTAATAGGGGGCATTACTCAAATTAGGGCTAGTGATGTATAATGATAGCAGTCGATTGATACTATGGATTTGGAAAAGCGACGGGTGAGATATGGAGAAGATCCTGATTATTGAGGACGAGCCTGACGTTGCCGATTTTATTAGACGCGACTTACTCCAAAGCGGCTTTGAAGTCGAATTGGCTCAAACAGGGCACGAGGGTCTGAATATTGCTTACTCCAGTAATCCTGACCTTGTCGTGCTTGACCTGGTGCTTCCTGACATGGATGGCATCGATGTCTGCCGGGAGTTGCGCAAACGTGGCGACGTTGGCATTGTCATACTGACTGCCCGCGGTCTGGTCGGGGAACGTATTCACGGTCTTGAGGCAGGAGCCGATGACTATCTTCCCAAGCCTTTCTCTTTCGAGGAGCTTCTTGCCCGGATTCGCGCTGTGCTGCGTCGCCGCTCTGCCAGCAAAGGGGGTATCATCCGTGTGGGTGACCTGGAGGTGGATACCGAGCAACGGCAGGTTCGGAGGGGCGACCGCACCATAGTTCTGACCAATCGTGAGTACGAACTGCTTGAGTTGCTGGTACGAAATGCCGGTAAACCTTTGCGTCGGGAGTTCATCGTCCAACGCGTTTGGGGTTGTTTTGAAGGGGAGACCGACCCCCTGAAGGTGTATATTAACTTCCTCAGGCGGAAGCTAAATGCCCCCGGGGAAGCTGACCTGATACATACGCTTACCGGTTTTGGCTACGTGCTCAGGGAGAATTAACCGAGATGAGTCTTCGCACACGGATCGCGGTCTGGTTTGTAGTGGCAATGACCGTCCTCTTCTTCGCCCTGGCGTTCACGGCGCAACGCTTAATGGTAGCCGGTTTACATGCTGAGCTTGATGAGAGATTACAACTCCAAGCCCAATTAGTCGCCACTGCTATCGGTTCGACTGGCGCCGACTCCACCACAGGTTATGCTCAAATTGTCCAGCAAGTTGCTGAACGCCAGTTGGTTAGTATTCCCATAGTCATTCGTGTAACTGACTTGGAGGGTAGAGTAAAAGCGACGTTTGGTGATGTGCCTGAGTCAGTAGTGTCAAGTCTGAATCTCGTAGTAAGCCTGCCGGATACGGATGAAGGTAGGTTCGACAATGTCAAAGTTCGGGGGGTGGAGAAACTACGCGTCTACACAGTTCAGGCACATGACCCCTTAACCTCAACCCCTTTTGCCTTGATACAAACCGCGGGTAGTCTCGCCCCGGTGACCGCCGCGGAAAACCAGCTGTGGCGATACGCGATCGCTGAAGGCGTCCTCGGTAGCTTATTGACCCTTTCCATAGGGCTGATTATTTTGCGACGCGCCTTCCGCCCGCTGGATAAAATACTCGACCGGGTACAAAAAATCGGGGATACCAACTTGATTGCTGGACTCCCCAACGAACCTCGACCACCGGAGCTACAACAGCTCGCCGACAGTCTCAACGATATGTGGCGTCGATTGGATGCAGCGCTGAGGGCAAAAGAAGCCTTTGTGACCAGCGTTTCCCACGAGCTTAAGACTCCCCTCACTGCTATCCAGGGTCAGATAGACTTCCTGCAGAGGCAGCCATCAGATAACCCTGAGGTCAAAGAGAGTCTGGAAAGGACTGCCGGAGAAGTGCGTAGACTCATCCGCATGACCAACAACCTCTTGCTCGATGCACAACTGAACACAAAGCCAGCCCTCGTACAGCAGCCAGTTAATCTAAGAGAGCTTGTTGAAGGGGTTGTCAAAGAAATGCAGGTGCTGGCGGAAGGACGTAATCTGAAATTGAAGGAGGGAGAAGACGTGCTTGTCTTCGGCGACTACGACCTGCTGAAACAGGCAGTTCTTAATGTTGTCGATAACGCCGTCAAATTCACTCCCAGAGATGGACATGTTCAACTGGCTCTGGAGCAAGAGGAAGGGTGGGCAATTCTTGAAGTAAGCGATTCGGGACCGGGGATTCCCCAAGAGCACTTGCCCCATGTTACGGAGCGGTTTTACCAGGTTCCCAACGCTGTAGGGACTCCCCGTGGCGCAGGGTTAGGCCTATCCATTGTCAAACAGGTTATTGAACGTCACAGTGGCCAGATTAAAATAACAAGTCGGGAAGGAGTTGGCACCAAAGTCAAGATGTGCCTGCCAATTCGGCTACCATCAAGTTCAGGGAATAGCTGACACACTGAGTGAGCTAGGGATATTCTGCTTGTCCCGATACTTTTTGTTGGGCGGGGCAAGATTGAACAAACGTCAACAATGTTGGGTCACAATTCGCCGAGAGGTGCAATATGGTTGATAAGGTAACAAACGTCAGAAAAGTGCAGGATGATAACCAAGCAGTCAACGCAATTAGTGGAATAGAAAGGCTAGAACCTTTGAGTCTCCGGATAAGTTACCTTTCGGCCTTGGTATCATAGGCTGATA
>DAOUCV010000064.1:0-1880 GCA_034432095.1 Dehalococcoidales bacterium | reverse complement strand
AAGCGCCCTACTTTTTCAACCTCCCCCAGATTTTACACAATAAATGTTACACTACCCTTTACCTGGAGTAGGAGCAAGCCCCAAAGCGTCCATTACCTTATGTCTTAAAACTGTCTCATTTTCGCTGAAAATTTACAATCTAAGTCTGTGGCGCAATTGAAGTGACCTATTTCCCAATTGCCGCACGCATTGAGTACTCTGAGCGAATGTCTGATACACCAAACGTCACAGTGTGCAAGCTTCCTGCTTCAAGTTTAGGAACCCTTTAGCTGGGCCCTTTGTTAAATGGCACTTACATTGTAAACCGGGTCTGAAGAAACAGTCGTGCCCTGTTTGCCATGCCTTCTATCCGAGTGATAAAATGACGATACCGATGATGAAACCAAGCATTAAGAGCTTAGTTGTTGCGCTTGTTTTTGCCTTGATTCTCACCGTAGGCAGTGGCTGCCAGTTTCGCTTTGAGATGGACACACGCACCCCTACGCCAACAACCACTCCTACACCCGCCACCCCTATTGAGCCTACCTATACTCTACCATATGCAGAACGGAATGCCCCAGTATTGCCCAGCATTGCCGAGGTAGTGGCAGAGTTAAAACCGTCAGTGGTAGCTATTGATACTGAGATTATAGCTTACGATGTATTCCGTCGACCCTTTACTCGGGAGGGAACTGGCTCAGGATGGATTGTGGACGCAGAAGGACTCATTGTTACCAACAACCATGTCGTGGAAGGTGCCAAAAGTGTGACTGTAAGCCTGGCAGATGGCCGTACATTTCCCGCAGTGACGATACGTACTGACCCTCTTAGTGACCTGGCTGTAATCAAGATCGAGGCCAGTAATCTGCCGGCAGCCAAGGTAGGGGACTCCTCTAAGCTAAAAGTCGGCGACTGGGTGGTAGCTATTGGCAATCCGCTGGGTTTGGGGATAAGCGCTACGAAAGGGATTGTCAGTCGTCTAGGAGTTTCCGTGCCAGTCTCGAGAGGCCAGACACTTTACGACCTGATTCAAACCGATGCGTCCATTAACCCGGGTAATAGCGGCGGCCCATTAGTCAACATGGCTGGAGAGGTAATTGGTATCACAAGCGCTAAAATAGCTACCATTGGTGTCGAGGGCATGGGCTATGCCATAAGCAGCAACAGTGCCCTTCCGATCATTCAGGACCTGATCCAGAAAGGGTATGTGATTAGGCCCTGGCTTGGGGTGCTCCTTCAAGACGTCACCCAATTGCTCATGCTCAGATATAACCTGGCAGTAGATAAGGGTGCGTTTATTGTTGAGGTAACCCCCGATAGTCCGGCTGCAAAAGCTGGGCTGAAGTCAGGAGATGTCATTGTTGACTTTGCAGGTAAGAAAATAAGCAATGTCCATGACCTAATACGAGCTATCCACACCGCTGAAATCGGACAAAGCGTGGGTATAGCCTTCTGGCGGGGTAATTCCGAGCATTCCACTTTCGCCACGCTTATTGAGAGCCCACCGCCTTAAATCCTCTCTGGCTTCTGGCCGCCAGTACCACACTTCGGCAATATCGCGCACCGCGTTTCCGTTTATGCTGAGCAGGATATCCCCAGCTTGAATGCCAGCCCGGTCGGCTGATGAGTCCAGTGCAACTTGCCCCACGAGCACCTGCCCGGTTACCACTCATGTGGCACCATTAAAGCAACGGAGAATAGCACCAATGGCAGTAGTATGTTGGCCAGCGAGCCAGCACCAAGACGAAGACCAGTAGCCGGGTAACGGCTCGCCGCCTCACAAATTTCCACATTACTTATCGGCCAAGTTTTCGAAGCCATGCTATAACGTCCCTCATATGATACCGCACAAATGCATAGACAGCTACGCTGAAAAGTAGCACCCCTAGAGTGGTGAATAC
>DAOUCV010000063.1:0-10864 GCA_034432095.1 Dehalococcoidales bacterium | reverse complement strand
ATCTAATACCCTTACCCTTATAGGCATCAGGCGGACGGATAGCCCGAATTCTAGCGGCCATTTCACCCACTACTTCCTTATCAATCCCGGTAACCTTGATGCGATTGCCCCCCTCGACTTCAAAGGACACGCCTGGTAGCGGCAATACCTCTACCAGATGGGAAAAACCAATACGAAGTACCAGCTTGTCCCCCACTTTTTCCGCCCGATAACCGACACCACCTACTTCAAGTACCTTCTCAAAGCCTTTGGTCACCCCTTCCACCATGTTAGCCACCAGACTCCGTGTCAGTCCATGTAAGGAGCGGTGTAATCGGCTATCACTGGGACGCGATACCAGTAGGCTATTATCCTTCAGGGTAATAGAGATGTCCGGGTTGATAGAATGACGGAGCTCTCCCTTAGGTCCCTTTACCGTGACCTCACCCTCTCTCACGCTCACCGTCACACCCTGAGGCACCGCTATCGGCATCTGCCCGATTCTAGACATTGGCGTTGCTCCCCGATTTACCTACATCACGTAACACAATAATTCTCCGCCAATCCCCTGCCGCCAGGCCTGTTGCCCTGTCATCACCCCCCTGGATGTAGACAGAATGGCAATACCCAAACCACCGGCAACGCGGGGAATTTCCTTTCGACCAACGTATACCCTTAAGCCGGGCTTACTTACCCGCTCCAGTCCAGTAAGAACTGGCTGATTTTTCTCACTATACTTCAGGTATATTTTAATTGTCCGGTGCGGCTTGTCCCTAAGCACCTCGTAGTCACTGATAAAACCTTCGTCTTTAAGGATTTTAGTAATAGCCAGCTTCATCCTTGAGGCTGGTACCAGCACCGAATCATGCCTCACCATAATAGCATTTCGTATCCGGGTTAGCATATCCGCTATCGGGTCGGTAACAGTCACGCTTCCTCCCTTAGACCATTTTTAGATTAATTGTGAGCCCTTTCTCACATCAATTTCTTTTATTTTAATCACCAGCTCGATTTTCTCACCCCGGGAATCTGACCGGCAAGGGCGAGTTTACGAAAGCAGATGCGACATAGACCAAACTTACGCATATAGGCACGGGGCCGACCGCACAGGTGACACCGATTATGCTGCTGAACCTTATATTTGGCCGGACGCATCCACTTGGCAATCTCAGATTTTTTAGCCATTATGACTCCACCCGCTCAGGAACGAAAGGCATACCTAATAACTCCAACAGGTACCTGGCTTCCTCATCCGTCTTAGCCGTAGTAACAATTGACACCTCCAGTCCCCGCACCTTATCTATCTTATCGTAATCGATTTCAGGAAAAACAACTTGCTCCCTAAGGCCTAAAGTGTAGTTACCATGGCCATCAAAAGAGTCTCTTGAGACCCCCTGAAACTCACGCACCCGGCATAGGACGGTATTTACCAGCTTATCCAAAAAGTCATACATGCGCTCCCCGCGCAGGGTTACCTTTAGACCGACAGGCATTCCCGTCCGCAATTTAAAAGCGGCGATAGATTTCTTGGCACGGGTGGTCACCGGGTGTTGCCCCGAAATAGCCGCCAAGTCCCGCTCCGCTGATTCCAGCGCCTTGGCATTCTGAATCGCCTCTCCCAGTCCAATACTAAGCACCACCTTCTCCAGGCGCGGCACCTGCATGATGTTCTTATACCCACCACGCTCCATCAGAGCTGGAATAATCTCTTTCTGATACTTTTCCTTCAAGCGTGACACTTAGTCAATCACCTCATGACAGACTTTACAAACCCGAACCTTCTTGCCATCCTCCAGAAAACGGAAGCCGACCCGGGTAGGGTGGTTACATTTACTGCATACCAGCATGACATTCGATACATGTATTGGCTCTTCACGCTCTATTATCCCCGCCTGCCTAACCTGCCCTACAGCCCTGGTATGTCTTTTTATAAAGTTGATGCCCTCTACCAGCACCCGCTCATCCTTGGGGTAGGCAAACCGCACCTTACCCTTCTTACCCCTGTCTTTGCCGGCGATAACCAAAACGGTGTCATTCTTTCTAATCTTCATCCTTATAAAACCTCGGGGGCTAAAGATATAATCTTGGTGAACTGTTTCTCTCTAATTTCCCTAGCTACCGGTCCAAATATTCGGGTCCCCTTAGGGTTATTCTTGTCAGTAAGAATCACCGCCGCATTCTCATCAAACCTTATGTACGAGCCATCAGGACGCCGATGTGGCTGAGCTGTGCGAATAATAACTGCCCTGACCACGTCTCCTTTCTTAACGGCCCCCCCAGGGATGGCTCGCTTGACTGAAGCCACAATGACATCCCCCACCCGGGCATACTTCCTCCCCGTGCCCCCCAGCAAGCCAATACACATAATCTGCCGGGCACCGGTATTATCGGCTACTTTAAGTCTAGTATACGGTTGAATCACGCTATCTCCTCGGGTTTAACCTCTACGACCTCTTTCCTTGTTATAATCCCTCCTACCCGCCACCGCTTCTCCCTGGATAGCGGGCGTGTTTCTATAATTCTTACTATATCCCCTTCCCCACACTCATTCTTTTCATCATGAGCCTTATACTTTACCATTCGCCTAATCGTCTTCCCGTATAGCGGGTGACGTTTGAAGGTCTCTACCGCCACCACCACGGTCTTGTCCATCTTATTACTTACCACCCGCCCAACCCTGGTTTTGCGCTTTGTCTGCATTGTGTCCAACCTACCTAATACCCAGTTCTCTCTCCCTCATGATAGTCTTCAGCCTGGCAATCTCCTTTTTAACCCTTCGGATTTCGCGATGGTTTACCAGCTGCCTGGTGGCCAAGCGAAAACGAAGGTCAAAAAGCTCCTTGCGGGCTGCCTCCAGTTGTCTTAATAGCTCTTCAGAATTCAGAGCTCGAATTTCTTCAGTCTTCAATCTGCGCTAGCTCCCACTGTATTTTCACTACCCGAAACAAGGCTGGCTTCCCTCTTTACAAACCTGGTATCTATCGGCAGTTTGTGCGAAGCCAGACGCATTGCCTCTTTAGCTACTTCCTCGGCAACTCCAGTCATTTCAAACAGGATCCTCCCTGGTCTAACTACCGCTACCCAATGGTCAGGGGCACCCTTCCCCGAACCCATACGAGTCTCCGCCGCCTTCTTGGTAATTGGTTTGTCGGGGAAAATACGTATCCAGACATTTCCACCCCGACGGACATAACGAGTAATTGCCCGACGGGCAGCCTCAATCTGACGGGCAGTAAGCCAAGCCGATTCCAGCGCCTGCAAGCCAAAATCACCAAAGACAACGGTATTCCCGGCGTTAGCCTTACCCCGGCGACGTCCTTTTTGACTCTTGCGGTATTTCACCCGCTTAGGTTGTAACATTGGCTTCTCCCTGTTAAGTAGATAACTCTGCCTCGGCGGCTCATCCAGCAGCTACTACTTTAGGCTTTTCCTCCAACTCCGGAGCCGGCATCCTCTTCAACCTTCTCCCCCTCAGTTACGGGCAGAACGTTACCCTTATATATCCAGACTTTCACGCCAATCCGCCCCATGGTGGTATGCGCTTCTGTAAAGCCATAATCAATATCAGCCCGCAGGGTGTGCAAGGGCACCTGACCCTCATGCATGATCAGTCGACGGGCTATCTCAGCGCCACCAAGTCTACCGGCACAACTGACTCTCATTCCCTTGGCGCCTGCCTGCATGGTGCGAAGCATTGTTTGTTTCATAGCCCTACGGAAAGCAACACGGCGTTCTATCTGCTCAGCTATTGTCCTGGCTACCAAATAAGCATCAAGCTCAGGGCGCTGAACCTCCTGGATATTCAATTGAACCCTCTTCCCGATAAGCTGCTCAAGATAGGCCCTTGTTTCATCCACTCTCTGCCCACCCCGCCCGATAACGATACCAGGCCGGGCGGTGTGGATAGTTACCGATACCTTGTTTGCCTGACGCTCAATCTCCACCAGGGAGACCGCCGCATCAGCATACCTAGATTGAATAACCTGACGTATCTTCAGGTCTTCCTGAAGATACTCTTGGTAGTGCTTATCGGCATACCACTTTGCCTGCCAATCACGTATGACACCAAGCCTAAAACCCGCTGGATGAACTTTGTGTCCCATTAACTCTGCTCTCCAAGGACTACGGTAATATGGCTAGAACGTTTAAGGATCGGGCTGACCCGCCCTCGAGCCCTAGCGCGAAACCTCTTCAAAGTTCGTGCCTTATCAGCAAAAATGCTGACAATCTTCAAATCCGAAGAGGACTTCTGAAAAACGTTCTCAGCATTAGCCGCGGCTGATTTTATCACCTTGGCGACAACCCGAGCCGACGGCGAAGAGACAAACTTAAGCAGCACCAACGCCTCATCCACTTTCTTACCCCTCACCATGTCCACCAGCAGGCGTGCTTTGCGAGGTGATATTCCTGTATTTTTGGCTACAGCTCTAACTTCCATTTCTTATCCCCACCCTGCTTTTTCTTACCGGGCTGTCTTTTCCGCTTTGGCGGTATGCCCTCTGAAGGTTCGTGTCAAGGCAAACTCGCCCAGCTTATGCCCTACCATGTTTTCCGTAATAAAGATAGGAACATGCCGTCGTCCATCATGCACG
Organism: Dehalococcoidales bacterium; assembly: GCA_034432095.1. Lineage (GTDB taxonomy): Bacteria > Chloroflexota > Dehalococcoidia > Dehalococcoidales > UBA2162 > DAOUCV01. The sequence continues at coordinate 6,293 of DAOUCV010000063.1, read as the reverse complement.
CCGATGGTAAGCCCCACCATCTCAGGTAAAATGGTGGACCAGCGCGACCACGTTTTTATCACCGCCTTCTCGCCAGAGCGGTTGAGTGCCGCTACTTTCTTCATTAGTTTAGCATCAACAGCCGGCCCCTTTTTAGTTGACCGTGACATTCCTACTTACTCCCCCGACGTTTAACAATCATTCTATCTGAAGCTTTACCTTTTTTGCGAGTTAAATAGCCCAGCGCCGGTTTGCCCCACGGCGTTTTAGGATTGGGTAAGCCTACCGGGCTTCTGCCTTCCCCGCCACCATGAGGATGGTCACGCGGCGTCATGGCGGAACCTCTCACCGCCGGTCGCCAGCCCAGCCACCGTTTACGGCCTGCCTTGCCCAACTTAACGCCCTGATGTTCGACATTCCCCACCTGCCCAATGGTAGCCAGGCAATCACCGCGAATACGCCTCATCTCACCAGACGGTAACCGAACCAGAGCATATTCACCTTCCATAGCTACTATTTGAGCTGCCATTCCGGCACTCCGCACTAACTGCCCACCTCTCCCCCTCTCGAGCTCAATATTATGGATTAGCGTCCCGCTCGGGATTAGCTTTAAGGGTAAGGCATTCCCCGGTTTTATTTCAGCATCATCACCCGACTTTATAATATCGCCAACATTCAGCCCTAGCGGGGCAAGAATGTAACGTTTTTCCCCATCAGCGTAGTGAATGAGGGCGATACGTGCCGAGCGATTAGGGTCATATTCAATAGCCGCCACCCTGCCCGGAACACCAATCTTATCCCGTTTAAAATCAATTAAGCGGAGCTTTTGCTTCGCCCCACCGCCACGGTGACGAACCGTTATTACGCCTCGAACATTACGGCCGGCTTTCTTTTTCAGGGGTAAGACCAGAGACTTTTCCGGCTCGCTCTTGGTTATTTCTTCAAAAGTCGCCCCAATCATACCCCGCCTGCCGGGAGAAGTTGGCCGATATGTTTTTAGTGGCATTTTTTAATATAATCTCCTAACTCTAAACACCTTCAAAGAATTCTATCCTGTCCCCCGGCTTGAGGGTAACAATTGCCTTTTTCCAGGGCCGGGCTGGGAGCAATCGTCTTCCCAGCCTACGACTCTTGCCGGGTACTTTCACCACATTAACCGCGGTTACCTCAACCTTAAATGCTTTCTCTACCGCCTGCTTAATCTGAGGTTTGGTGGCCTCTTTGGCTACTTCAAAAGCATATTTGCCCTGAGCTTGAAGGGCGGTAGACTTTTCAGTTATTAATGGACGTCTCAATACCTCGTAAAGGTGCATCGCTTCCTCCCTAAGAGCACCCGGAAAAATCAGGGATTTTTCCGGGAACCCGCTGAGATAGCCTCTCCCCCCACAACTCTTCGGTTTTACGCACCGCTGCCACTGTCATCAATAGCATCTTATAGGAAAGGATGTCAACCACATTAAGTAAGTTAACTGGCATCGTCTTAATCCCGGGCAGGTTGCGGGCGGACTTCGCTACATTCTCCTCTGGTTCAGGAGTAACGATAAGAGCCGAGGAGTCCACACCCAGTGCCGCCAAAATCTTTACCATCTCCTTGGTTTTAGGCTCAGGAAGCGTCAGTTGCTCCAAAACGATTAATTCCTCATCTCTAACCTTCGCCGAGAGAACACACCTTAGCGCCAGTCGGCGCATCTTCTTGGGCATCGCCTGTCGGTAGCTTCTGGGTTTGGGACCAAAAATGATCCCGCCTCCCCGGCGTAATGGCGACCTTATGCTACCGGCACGGGCATGACCGGTGTGCTTCTGGGCATACAACTTCCTGGTACTACCTGAAACCTCGCCCCTAGTTTTGGTGCTAGCCGTTCCCTGGCGAGCATTCGCCCGCTGCCGCACCATTGCCTGATGCACCACTGCCTGGTTAAAAGCCACACCAAAGACCTGTTCACTAACCTCAATATGGTCAACCACCTCCCCGGCTAGGTTATAAACTGGAACTTCCACTTCGTCACCCTGCCTTAGAAGATTTTCTTATCAAGAGTAGCCCATTCCTGTTACCGGGTACCGATCCCTTAACCAGTAACAGGTTACGGTCAGCATCAGCCCCAAGCACTTTTAGGCCTCGCACGGTTACTCTTTCACCACCCATATGGCCAGCCATACGCATCCCCTTCCACACTCTGCCCGGGGCGGTAGTAGAACCGATTGAGCCCGGGTGGCGGTGCCGGTCAGACTGCCCGTGAGTTTTAGGCCCGCCAGCAAAACCATGCCTTTTGACTACGCCGGCAAAGCCCTTACTCTTGGAAACGCCGGTAACATCAACCACATCGCCTTCCTTGAACAGGCTAACTCCAATGGTGTCCCCAACCTTAATACTCTCAGTCTCATCCACTCTAAATTCCCGCAGATACTTAAACTGCCCCAGCCCTTTTAGGTGTCCCCGCTGAGGAGACTTAAGCCGTTTTGTTTGGCCAAATCCAAGCTGAACGGCATTATACCCTTCCTTGGCGGCCGTCTTAATCTGTGTGACAACGCACGGGCCAGCCTCAATAGCCGTTACCGGCTCCACTTTACCGTTCTCCCCGAATATCTGGGTCATGCCCAGCTTTCTACCAATAATCCCTGCTACCATTTCCTTGGTTACCTTAAAGCCAATAGTGATTTTTATAACTTAATATCTATCTCCACCCCTGCAGGCAGGTTCAGGCTGGTGAGAGCGTCTATCGTCTTGGAAGTGGTCTCAATAATATCAATGAGACGCTTATGGGTGCGAATTTCAAACTGCTCCTGCGAGTCCTTATCAATAAACGTGGAACGGATAACACTGAACTTTTGAATATGGGTAGGTAGAGGTACCGGCCCGGAAACAACGGCTCCAGTACGTTCTACCGCCTCGACAATCTGCCCGGCAGCCTGGTCAACCAGCTTATGGTCAAAACCCTTTATCTTGATACGAATCTTCTGTTTAGGCATACCCTCTAGTCCCTGCCCGTTCAATAACTTGAGCCATCAGTTCCGCTGGCAGCTCCTGATAGCGATAGAATTCCATAGAGTGAGTGGCTCTGCCCTGAGTTTGCGACCTGAGGCTGGTAGTATAGCCAAAGGTCTCCGCTAAGGGTATCAGGGCATAGATAGTACACATCTCACCGTGTGTCTCAACAGACTCAATATGTGCCCTTCTTGAATTGAGGTCACTAATAATGTCACCAAGAAACTGTTCCGGGGTAACTACTTCTAGCTTCATGATAGGCTCTAGTAGAATAGGTTTGGCTTTAGCCACACCTTCCTTGAGAGCCATTGAGCCCGCCATCTTAAAGGCCAACTCCGAAGAATCGACCTCATGATAACTACCATCATAAAGGGTGGCTTTAATATCAACCACCGGGTAGTGAGCCAGTACCCCCGTCTCCATAGCCTCTCTGATGCCTGCCTCGATGGCTGGGATATATTGCTTTGGTATGGCAGCACCTCTAATGTTATTCCTGAATTGCAAACCGCTGCCACGCTCTCCCGGTTCCAGCTCAAGGCAGACATGACCATACTGACCGTGCCCCCCGGTCTGCCGAACAAACCTGCCCTCAGCTTTTACCGGTATCGTGATAGTCTCTCTATAGGCAACCCGGGGGCGGCCCACCTTGGCTCCTACCCTAAATTCACTGAGTAATCTATTTACTATAACCTCTAGGTGGAGCTCACCCATACCCGAAATTATCGTCTGTCCTGTCTCCTGGTTATAAGTCACCTTAAAAGTGGGGTCCTCCTCGGTTAACTTCTGGAGGGCCTCCCCCATCTTGTCCTGGTCGCTGCTCGTTTTAGGTTCGATAGCTACCGAGAGCACCGGCTCAGGGAAACGGATAGACTCAAGAAGTACGGGTTGGGAGGGATGGCACAGGGTATCGCCAGTAAGGGTATCCTTAAGACCTAAAGTCGCCACAATAGCCCCGGTGTCTGCCTCCTGTATCTCTTCACGATGATTGGCATGCATTAACAGTAAGCGCCCGATACGCTCTCTCTTACCCCGGCTTGAGTTATATACCTGAGCTCCCGCTTCCACTTTACCCGAATACACTCTAAAATAGACTAGCCTGCCCACAAACGGGTCAGAGACCACCTTAAAAGCGAGCGCCGTAAAGGGCGCCTCATCACTGGCAGGACGAGTAACTTCAGCACCCCTCAAGTCAACCGCTCGCACCGGGGGCATATCTACCGGTGAAGGGAGATAATCGATAATCGCATCAAGCAAAGGCTGCATCCCTTTATTCCTGAGCGCGCTACCACACAGAATGGGTACCCCTTTACCCGCTAGAGTTACCCTCCTCAGGGCTCCCTTCAGCTCGGCAGGGGTAACGCTGTGCCCCTCAAGGTAAGCCGTCAAAATCTGGTCATCCATCTCAGCCAGCTTTTCAATCAGAGCCTGACGAAATTCGCTACACTTTGTCCGCTCTGACTCAGGAATAGCTACCTCCACTGGCTCGGAATCAAGCTTACCGTCAAAGCTCCACGCCCGGTTCTCTAACAGGTCAATAACACCCTGATAAGAGTCTTCACTACCCAAAGGTAGCTGAACCGGCAGGGGCTTGGTTTGGAGCCGTGCTTCAATCATGGATATAGTGCGGTAAAAATCGGCACCGACCCTGTCCATCTTGTTGATGAAACAAATCCTAGGCACATTATATTTATTAGCCTGCCGCCATACTGTCTCTGATTGTGCCTCCACTCCACCCACGGCATCGAAAACCACTACCCCTCCATCCAGTACTCGAAGGCTACGCTCAACCTCAGCAGTAAAATCAACATGCCCGGGGGTATCAATGATATTGATGCGGTGGTTCCGCCAATAGCAGGTGGTAGCGGCCGCTTTAATCGTAATACCGCGCTCCTTCTCCAGCTCCATAAAGTCCATTACCGCCGTCCCTTCATCCACCTCACCAACCTTATAGGTACGGCCGGTATAATAGAGTATCCTCTCGGTGACGGTAGTTTTACCGGCATCGATATGAGCGATAAAAGCCATATTGCGTATATCTTCTAAAGGGAAACTCCTGGGCACCGTCCTACCCCTTCCCTCTAACTTGTCTAATACTAAGTTCCCTACCATAACATTAGAATTGATAGCCAGTCCCCCTCACCATCGATAGTGGGCAAAGGCTCTGTTGGCCTCAGCCATGCGGTGGGTATCGTCACGTTTTTTCACTGTGGCTCCCTGTCCCTTTGAGGCATCAATGAGTTCAGCCGCCAGTTTCTCCATCATAGATTTGCCCTGTTTGGCCCGCGCCGAGTCTACCAGCCAGCGTAACGCCAGAGAAAGACCGCGTTCCGCACTAACTTCCACCGGCACCTGATAGGTAGCCCCCCCTATTCGGCGCGACTTCACCTGAAGCTGCGGCGTAGCATTCCTTACTGCCTGTCCTAGTACCGTGAGCGGTGCGGTACCACTTTGTGCTTCTATCATATCAAAAGCACCATAGACAATTTTCTCCGCCTTGCTCCTTTTGCCGTTCTTCATTACTTTATTAATCAACCTGGCGACCACCACATCGTGATACTTGGCATCAGGAGATATCTCTCTTCGGCTAGCTTGACCTCGCCTCGACATTTTCCCTCCCTAGGCAGCCTCGGCTACAGCTTTGGCTTTTTTGGTGCCATATAAACTACGACCCTGCCGGCGATTAACCACACCTGTAGCATCCAATGCCCCCCGGATAATATGGTAACGAACACCGGGTAAGTCCGGTACCCTACCTCCCTTAATGAGGACGACCGAGTGCTCCTGCAGTTCATGCCCCTCACCAGGAATGTAGGCGGTTACCTCCATCCCGTTAGTCAGCCGCACCCTGGCTATTTTCCGCAGCGCTGAATTAGGCTTCTTCGGGGTCATCGTCTTTACCTGAATACAAACCCCTCGCTTCTGCGGAGAACCGTTGCCCTCCGCTAACCTGTTCTTCAGAGCATTATAGGTAAAACGTAGTGCTGGCGTCTTACCCTTCCGGACAATCTTCTTACGCCCTTTTCGGACAAGCTGATTAATAGTTGGCATTGCCTTCCTCTACTTCGCACAATTGAAATGGATGAGCCCTGGCTCATCCATTAACATAATGACAGATTGAACAGCAAATTTCAATCTATCAACCGTCTGCTGAGCTACAAAGACCAAAACCTTAGTTTAGCACAGCACGGACCGGCTGTCAACTATATGGGAACGCTCTCTTATTTACGACTGAAAAGTGAACTCTTTTTGCTTGAAAAGTGAACCGTTAACGCTTGAAAAGTGAACTCCGTTGATACATTCCTCAGTAAAAAGGAGGAATGTATGGAGCAAA
>DAOUCV010000062.1:0-31892 GCA_034432095.1 Dehalococcoidales bacterium | reverse complement strand
TGTTAAATGAAAGCTCTTTGCCTCCCAGTTGTTCTGCCCAGGTGATGCCGGTACTCCTGCCTTTGCCTACTTCCTGCTCAGCATAGAAGGCGGCTTGCTGATGTGGATTTTCACCGTAGCGCAAGCCGTAGCGCTTTTTGAGGGCAATGGTCATCTCTTCAGGGAAACCATCCGTGTCCTGTCTCAGATACTGTGAGATGGCGGTGTCATAGGTAGCTACATGCTGGAAAGCCTTCTGAGCCAGCCGTTGGCGCTCAGCTAGCCCCACACCCCCGACTCTCAGTTTTTCCAAAACTGGCTGATAGTCCGCCGGGTCAACAACCACAATAACGCTGGGAAAATTCTTGGCTGAGGCCCGAATCATACTCGGACCGCCGATATCAATGTTTTCCAGCGCCTCCTCAAGGGTAACGCCTTCTCTGGCTACTGTCTGGACAAAGGGGTAGAGGTTAACGGCAACCAGGTCAATCGTCTCAATTCTATGTTCCTTCAGCTCTTTCATATGTCCAGGGAGGTCACGTCTGGCGAGAATCCCGCCGTAGATAATCGGGTGCAGGGTCTTCACCCGTCCATCAAGGATCTCCGGAAAACCGGTAAGCCCGGAGGCACTTTTTGCCGGTATCTTTGCTTGCTCCAGTACTCTCTGGGTATTGCCAGTTGAGAATATCTCAAACCCTAACTGGCTCAGACCCCTGGCAAAATCAACCACGCCCGTCTTGTCAAAAACGCTGATAATCGCTCGCATAAGTACCTCCAGCTTTTTTTATTGACCTCACTCCGTTACTTTATCACTACCCTCGTCCCTCCCTTCTGCTTTACCACCTCGCCAACGATATGGGCTTCGGGCAGGGCTTTAGTTAGCTGGGCGGCATCTTCAGGAGAGCAGATTAAGACCATGCCGATGCCCATATTGAATACCCGGAACATCTCCTCCTGGTCAACATTCCCCCGTTGCTGGATAAGCTGAAAGATTGGGAGTATCGTCCACCGGCCACGGTGAAACCGCGCGGCCATACCGTCCGGCAGGACCCGGGGCACGTTACCAATCAAGCCGCCTCCAGTGATATGGGCAATGCCTTTGATATATGGTAACAGAGGTCTTAACTGATGATAATAACAGCGATGGGGCTCTAGGAGCTCCTCACCCAGAGTCCGACCCAGTTCCGGGTAGTAGGTTTCTAAGGCGGCTCTGGTCTCGCCAAAAATCTTGCGTACCAGAGAGTAACCATTGGTGTGTAATCCGCTTGAGGGCAAGCCGATAATTGAGTCGCCAACGGCAATCGTCTTACCCATAATAATCTTCTCTTTCTCCACCACCCCGATAATGAAGCCTACCAGGTCAAAGTCTTCGGGTGTGGCATAGAGTCCCGCCATCTCTCCGGTCTCGCCGCCAATGAGGGCACAGTCAACCTCGCGGCAGGCTTTGGTCAATCCCCGAACTATAGCCTCTGCCTTCTCCGGCACCATCTTGCCCATGCCGATGTAGTCCAGGAAGAATAGTGGCTCAGCACCGCAGGTGAAAATGTCATTGACACAGTGGTTGACGATGTCAATCCCGACGGTGTCATACTTGTCAAGAGCTTTGGCAATCTTTGTCTTGGTGCCTACCTGGTCAACACTGGATACCAGCACTGGCTCCCTATATCCCTTGAACTCAAAAAGCCCGCCAAAGAAGCCCACGCCGCTCAGCACTTCAGGACGTAGGGTAGACTTAGCCAGTCGGCCAATTAATGCTTTGGCTCTGTCGGCAGCGTCAATATCGACGCCAGCTTTGGCATAGGTCTCTTTAATTGGCTTTACCTCCATAATGAGATCTTCTTTTTACCGTCAAAAAGCTCCATCTCTCCACCGCAACGAATATAGTTCTCACAGGGAAAGACACCTCTTGGTTCAGCACCCCGGGCTCTGACGGCGGCATGCCAGGCGTTCATACCTTCGAGAGCTAATTCTATGTCTTCCTTTTCCGTAAGTTCTTTTCCACACCGGTCGCAAACCAGCTTCTTCATCGTAGTACCTGCTCTCTAGCCTCCGTCACCCTACAGTCGTCTCCTCCCCGAGCCCGCGGCTACTAGAGGTGCCACTGCCAGCCAGAGCGTAATATTCATCAACATCGCCATGACATAGTCTATCTTTTCTATGCCAAGTTTTGGGGCGATAACACCCCAGAGAGCCATTAAGATAAGAGAACTGATGAAAAAGCCGGGGATAGCACTGAGTATCCTGAAGAATCCAAACATATCAAGCCTCCTTGCGGTATTTATCCACGAAGCGCTTCATTCGGGATAGCGCTTCCTCAACATCAGCTAATGAAGTGGCATAGCAACAGCGGATATGACCTTCACCGCATTGTCCGAAGGCGGAGCCGGGGACTACCGCCACCTTTTCTTCGGTAAGTAGCTTCTCGGCAAACTCTTCCGAGGTCATACCGGTGCACTTTATTGAAGGAAAGGCGTAAAACGCCCCCTTGGGCTCAAAGCAGGTTAAGCCAATTTCACGTAGCCCCTTGACGATAACCAGCCGCCGCCGGTTATAGTCCTCAACCATCTCTGCCACCCTTTCCTCCCCTGATTTCAATGCTTCAATAGCGGCTACTTGTGCCATTGTCGGAGCGCACATCAAGGTATACTGGTGAATCTTGGTCATGGCAGCGATAATTTCTCCGGGAGCGGCGGCGTAACCAATACGCCAGCCGGTCATAGCATAAGCCTTGGAAAATCCGCCAATAAGAATGGTGCTCTCCTTCATCCCGGGTAGCGTGGCAAAGCAGGTGTGTTCCACACCGTAGACCAGCTTGGCATAAATCTCATCAGAGATTACTAATAGACGATGACGCCGGGCTACTTCGGCTATCAGGGATAATTTATCCTTGCTCATAACGGCGCCAGTAGGGTTGGCGGGATAGCCGATGAGAATGGCTCTAGTTTTATCAGTGATTCTTGCTTCAATATCGGTGGCACTTATCTCAAAGTTATTTTCCTCTCGGGTGGGTACCTTGACGGGTGTCCCTTCAGCCAGGGTTACACAGGAGTCGTAGGCAACGTAACAGGGGTCGGGCATGATAACCTCATCTCCAGGATTGAGGATGGCTCTCATGGCTAAATCCAGTGCCTCGCTAGAACCAACCGTAATCAGGAGTTCACCTTCGGGGTCATACTCCAGACCATAGTTAGCCTTCAGGTATCGGGACAGTTCCCGGCGCAGCTCAGGCATGCCTGAATTTGAGGTATACATCGTGTAACCATTCTTCAGTGATTCAATAGCCGCCTCGCTGATATGCCAGGGAGTGGCATAGTCAGGCTCACCAACCCCCAGTGAGATTACCCCTTCAGTGGAAGCCAGCAGGTCAAAGAACCTCCGTATCCCGGAAGGGGAGAGCCGGTTGGCTCGCCGTGAGATATGATATTTTCTGCCTTGACCAGTGGGACTAATTGACATAACAATCTCCTGATTAGCTACTATGGAGACAAGGGCTTCTTAGAGTGTTACCGGCTGCCTCTTTGTCTCCTCTTTTCCTTGGATAATCTCGCCGTCTTCCTTATATCTTTTAAGCATAAAGTGAGTAACCGTTCCCTGCACCCCTTCAAGGGGGGCAAGTTTCTGAGAGATAAAATCAGCCACCTCATGCATGGTCTTGCCGGTAACCAGAACCAGCAGGTCATAGGCTCCGGAGAGTAGATAGACGGTGCGAGCCTGGGGAAAGCGGTAGATGCGCTCGGCTACTGAGTCGAATCCGACCTCTCTCTGCGGAGTAACTTTAACCTCAATTAGCGCCCATACCTTCTCGTTCTCCACCTTGTCCCAGTTGACCATGGTCTTGTATTTGAGGATGATGCGGTCTTTCTCGGCTTGCTTGATGAGCCTGGTTACCTCGGTGTCAGGAATGCCAGTCATGGCTGATATTTGTTTGGTTGTAGTGCGGGCATCGTTCTCCAGTATTTTAAGAATTTCCTTTAGCATTTTTAACTCCCCACAAGTTCGGTCAGTGACCACTGCTTTTCTGTCTCATTATAGCAGAGTTGGAAGATTTTGTTATCCCTGGTACGCACCTGAAGATACTTTCTTCCCGGCTCAAGCCACTCTTTTTCTATCTCTTCAACCTCATATTCTACGCCTTCCCACAGAAAAGACTCCGGTCTTTCGGCGTAGGTATATCCTGAATAGCAACTTACTTTTAGTTCCAACCCTATCCCCTTTAGTCCCCTTCCCCTTAAGAAGGGGAAGGGGCAAATTTTTATAGAAGGGGGGCGAAGCCCCCTCTTGGACTTTGCGTCAATTATTCAAATAGCCTAAGCGGAATGCTAGCGCATACAATTTGCAAAATCGTAGCTAAGCCAATAAGAATTATCGAAGCTTGAAACCAGGGTCTGTATTTTTTTCTTCGCTTCAACTGGGAGTGCGCAGAATGACGCAACCGCACCGATTACGACTCCTAGAAAACCAACCACAAGCGACCACTCAGTTATTATTGATAGCATTATATGCCCTCTCCTAAATCTTCGGCTTTCTCTTGTGCCAATCCGTTGCCTGTTGGTAGGCGTAGGCGATTTTTAATATGGTTTCTTCGGCAAAGGGCTTGGCGATAATCTGCAAACCGATGGGTAAGTTATCGGCAAAGCCAGCGGGGATGGAGATAGCCGGCAGACCGGCAATATTTACCGGCAGGGTGCAGACATCGGAGAGATACATCTGGAGCGGGTCGTCCACCTTTTCCCCAATTTTGAAGGGGACGGTGGGGGAGGTGGGGGTGAGTAGGGCGTCAAAATTTTCAAACACCCCGTCGAATTCGCGCCTTATCAGGGTACGGACTTTCTGAGCCTTGAGGTAGTAGGCATCATAGTAACCGGCAGAAAGGGCATAGGTTCCCAGCATGATGCGCCTCTTGACCTCCGGACCGAAGCCATACTGGCGGGTCTTCTCCATAGCGTCCCACATATTCTCAGCTTCTTTGACCGAGAAGCCATACTTTACTCCGTCGTAGCGGGCAAGGTTGGCTGAAGCCTCAGAAGGGGCAATAATGTAGTATACTGCCAGGGCATAGCGGGTGTGGGGCAGGGATACCTCTTCGATTTTCGCCCCGAGCTCTTGAAGCTTGTTGATTGCTGTTAGTATGGCGGCTTGCACCTCAGCTTGCATTCCCTCAACGAAATACTCCTTTGGGACACCGAGGCGAAGCCCTTTAATGTTGTCAGTCAGACACCGGGTATAATCGGGGGTGGGTTCAGGCACAGAGGTAGAGTCCCTGGGGTCATAGCCGGCGATGGCATTCATTACCAGGGCACAATCGGTGACATCTTTAGTTAGCGGCCCAATCTGGTCTAAAGAGCTGGCGAAGGCAACCAGACCGTACCGGCTGACTCTGCCGTAGGTGGGTTTTAAGCCGGTAACGCTACAGAAACTGGCTGGCTGGCGGATACTGCCGCCGGTGTCCGAACCAAGTGAATAAATGGCTTCGTCGGCAGCGACGGCAGCGGCTGAGCCACCGCTGCTGCCCCCGGGGACACGAGATAGGTCCCAGGGGTTGTGAGTGATAAACAGGGCGGAGTTTTCCGTAGACGAGCCCATAGCAAACTCATCCATATTGGCTTTGCCCACCATCACCATACCACTGGCATTCAGTTTTTCCATCACAGTGGCATCGTAGGGAGGCAAAAAGTTCTGAAGCATTTTTGAGGAGCAGGTAGTAAGAACTCCTTTAGTACAGATAATATCTTTTATTATTGCCGGGATGCCGGTGAGGGGATTCATATCCCCCTTAGCAATAAGTTTATCGGCTTCCTGAGCCTGCCGGTAAGCTAGCTCCTCAGTAATGGTGACGAGGGCCCGGACCTTAGGCTCAACCTGCTGGATACGCTCAAGGCAAGCCTTGGTCAGTTCCACCGAGGACACTTTTTTAGTTTTTAGTAGCTGGTGTGCTTCGTGAATGGTCAATTGATTTATCGTCAATCCCACCTCCTTTGTGCCTCTCTTACAACCACGGTGTACACTCGCACTTTAGCCCAAGGTTTTTTTGAGTCTTTAGCTAACTGGCAAAACCATTTAAGGAAAAAGATGGTTGACATAACATTCTCAGGGCATAATCACGCCCTTTATATAGCCGCTTGTCCTGCCGATGTTGTCCTGGAAGGCTTTTTCTATATCTTCCAGCTTATACTTATGAGTGACCAGCTTTTCCATAGGATAGATTCCCTTTTGCAAAGCCCACATGGCGCGAGTAAGCTCGCTTTTTGGGTCTACCGACATGCCTATGCCTTGAGGGCTATAGATTATTGGTGACTTAATCCAGTCGAACAGCTCGTAGGTGTCCGGGGTCTGGTGCCAGCCAACCGCTATTATCCTTCCCCGGTTGTTCTTGATTACTGAGCCCACCAGTTTCATACCTGGTGGGTGCCCCACGACTTCTATGGCAACATCAACTCCTCTGCCGCCGGTTATCTTCATCACTTCGGCGACCACATCAACTTTGTTGGGATTCAAGGTAATGGTGGCACCAAGTTCTTTAGCCAGTTTGAGTCGCCAGTCCTCTAGGTCACAGACAATGTATTCCCTGAGTTTTGGGTGAGCTACGCCGGCGATAATACCCAGTCCCATAAAGCCACAGCCGACCTGGAAGACATAGTCCCCTACCTCTGGATTGGTGACCCTAGCGATGCTCATCAGGCTCATCAACGGTTCGCCCAGGGCGTGCTCGATGGGGATTCCATCGGGTATCTTCTCAACTATGACGCCGTGTCCCCGCATGGTAGTATCAGACGGGTCGCAGACGGTGTATTCGGCATAGCAGCCCATGCCGAAGATACCGGTTACTCTGTCTCCTTTCTTGAAGCCCTTGACGTTCTTCCCAACTTCAACAACCGTTCCCGCAGGCTCGTGCCCCATTCTCCTAGGGAATGGCATCCGCTTCCTGGCTTCTTCACTATATGAGTCAAGATACGCCGGCATGTCACTGGTGCATACTCCACAGGCTTCAATTTTGACCAGCATTTGGTTCTCATTTATGGTCGGCATCTCGATGTCTCTTATCTCAAATTTCTTGGGGGCAACAACAAAAGCAGCTTTCATCTTTCATCCTCCTTCAGATTGTAATATACGAGAGGCTACTGATGAGTAGATTTCAAAAGTAGCCGAATCAAAGAGCACAAAAACTACTTCTTTAATTGAGGTGGCCCGCTCCTTGAGAAAAGTCACGACCGCCCTTATCGCCACCTCTGCTGCCTTAGCGCCCGGATAACCATAGGCACCAGTGCTTATTGATGGAAAGGAAATACTGCTCAAATTGTTCTCTGCGGCCACCTTAAGGCTCTCTTGATAGGCGCTGGCCAATAGCTCCGGCTCTCCTCTATTACCACCATGCCAGACAGGTCCAACCGTATGAATGACAAACTTTGCTTTGAGATTTCCTCCGGTGGTAATCACCGCCTTACCCGTGGGCAATCGTCCCTGCCTGGCGACGATTTGCTTACATTCCTCCAGAATAGCCGGCCCTCCAGCACGGTGGATGGCACCGTCGACGCCGCCACCCCCCATCAGACTTGGGTTGGCGGCATTAACGATGGCATCCGTAGCTTGCTTGGTAATGTCTCCCTGGATTATGGACAGCCTGGCCTGGTTAATGACTGCTTTTGTAGTTGGCTTATCCATAGAGCTTCGCCCTCCTCGGTTATTTGCCTACTCTTTTAGCTTTTTAACTTCTTGAAGTATTCTTGGCAGGATTTCGCCAGTTTTCCCTTGAATGAGGTAATCAGAAATACCTTCCACGGTTAAAGGTGTTGGCTCAGCGTTTACCTCAATTATAGTTACCGCTCCCCTCTCCCTGGCTATCCTTGGCAGGTTAGCAAAGGGGTAGACCACGGCTGAGGTACCACAGATGAGCATTAAATCACATTTCCAGGCTTCCTCCAGGCTCCTTTCCGCAACATCACGGGGTATGGGTTCTCCAAAGAAAACGCCGTCGGTTTTTATTACTCCCTGGCACTTCGGACAGCGAGGAGGTAGCCGGTCTTCCTCCAGTAACTTTCCTAAGTCAAATTCATCTCGCCTGAATCTTGAGCCACAGGAAAGGCACCTGAACTTGGCGACACTACCGTGATATTCCAAGAGGTTCTTGGTCCCCGCTTTTTCATGAAGCGCATCAACATTCTGGGTTATGGTGCATTTTATAATACCCATCTCTTCAAGCTCAACCAGGGCGTAGTGACCGGCATTGGGCTTTGCTTTCTCCAGGTCTCCTAAAGGGTCGGTTCTTGGGCTGGTTAGAATGTTTTTCCACCAGCCCCTGGGGTCTTGTATGAACTCATCGTAGCCCCGATAAGCTCTTCTTTCGGCTTCAGGGTTCAGGGTCCACACGCCTGAAGGTCCCCGGAAATCAGGAATCCCTGACTCAGTTGAAATCCCCGCTCCAGTTAAGGCAATAGCATATTTTGACTTAACCAAATCTCTGGCGGCTCTTCCAATCAGTTGTTCCATGGCTTCACCCCTGTTTCTTGTTCTTATATTTAGCTACGGGCTGGCTCGACTTGTCAACCTTCAACCCTACCGGGAGGTAGCCCAAGCAGGTTGACTTGAGGTATCTGTTGCGATATGATATTCCCCAGAGAGGGAGCGGTAGATTTAGTTGGTGTCTATCAGTTTGTCTTAGGCTAGTTATCAAGCTGGGGAGGAGGGGACGGAATTTTGTCTCCTCCGGTAAGGGCTCGTAGCTCAGTGGCAGAGCGGTCGGCTCATAACCGATTGGTCGCAGGTTCGAACCCTGCCGAGCCCACTTAATATTTATGCCGTTCAATAAAGCAAATTCGGGAAGGAGGCTATTATGACCAAGAAAATCTTAGCCAGCGTCTTAATAGTTTTGAGCCTTTTATTATCCTCGTGTTATCCCGAATTGTCCGTTCAGCAATATGATGAGTTAAAAAAGGACCTGGCGAAATTGGACGTAGAGCGTCAAGAGCTACAGGCAGAGTTGGCGGCAATCAAGGCAAAGAATGCTGAAACCCTCGCCTATGTTGAATTTCTGGAAAAACTGGTCACCACCCAGACTTCAGGGAAGCTCTTAGCCGGAGAATTCGATGTAGAGTCCCTGACCAATGCCAGAGCTGAGCTAATGAGCGCTGCTGAGAGTCTGGGAAATAGCGAGATTATTTACAACCTAGGGTTACTGGACCGCAACAACTATACGCAGACTATGGGTGCTTATTACAAGGTCATAGAATACTGCTTGAAGCATATGAAGCAGAATCTGAAATAAATTTTTCCTTTACTGGAGTATATAACCTCCATCTATTATCAGTTCCGTGCCCGTGATATAGCTGGATTCATCCGAAGCCAAGAAAAGAATGCCTTTAGCCACGTCCTCCGGCGTCCCGAGACGACCGAGAGGAATTGTATTAGCCAGTTCCTTCATAAATGTCTCAGCCCCTTTTGGATTTCTTTTGGCTACACTCTTGAATAGTGGCGTCAAAATATAGCCGGGGTGAACTGAATTCGCCCTGATGTTGTCCCTGGCGTAGATGGTGGCATCTGATTTGGTCATTAACCGGACACCCCCTTTGGAGGCGTGGTAAACCGGGTCTTCGCCACCGATAAGACCGAGCATGGAGGACATATTGACGATGCTGCCACCCCCCGCCATCTTCATATATTGAATAACGTACTTGGTACAGAAGAATACTCCCTTGAGGTTTATGTCCATCACCCTGTCCCACTCTTTGGTGGTCAGTTCGTGAGTAGCTTTGGGAGGACCGGGAATGCCAGCATTGTTGACCAGAATATCAATTCTCTTACATTTTTTATGGATGTCAGCAAAAACTCTCTCCACCTCTTTCTCATCAGTTACATCCATGTGCCAGTAGTCTGCCAGACCATCCTCATTCTTGATTTCGGCGACAACCTTTTCACCATCAGCGTCGTTAATATCAGTCACCGCTACTCTGGCACCTTCTCTTGCCAGGAGTAAACAGGTCGCCCGACCAATTCCAGACGCCCCGCCGGTAACAATCGCCACTTTACCTTTTACTCTGTCCATCAATACCTCCGTGATAAATGATAAGTAAAGATATTATACTCTAGGGAAATTGGCAAATAGTAGGGGAGCGAAATATATGCTTTGCGGTTATGATTCTACATAACAAACATAGTGCGAACCCAAGCACTAATTTAAAAAATAGCAGTTTACATAAAACAGCAGTACTTTAACTAGGACAAAACCGGGGCTTAGAGGTTTTCTTCAACTCTGAGATTACAGATACGCTTCAAGACCTCAATACACTTCTCTTCTAGGTCACGCAAAAGGAGGTCAATACTATAACTATGAGGACCAGGACCCTGCAGGTCCCGCAAGATAAATGATATCCTCTCTATAGGCCCCTCAAGCCCCAAATCGAAGCGTTTGGCTTCCGTCACTATGTATTCTTTAAGAGACACGAGCTTCTTGGCTCTAGTTTCCCATTGACCTCTACTTGGCCAAGTTACCTCGCTAACATACTCAGCTTTGAGGTTTAGGGTCTCATCTACCCAATTCTGTATAACATCGAGTGCTTTTGCATCGGATGCCCTTTGGGCATCTTCGTTTCTAATGCGGCGATTCTCTCTAATAGACCAGAAAGCTGCAAAAGCAAGCAGGATAGTACTAAGAGCCGAGGCTCCTACCCAATTATCATTCTCGACTAGTAGTTTCAGTGCCCAAACATAGAAACCACTCGCTACTACTGCAGCTCCATATTTTAGAGGTTCCGGGGATTTTTTGAGAAACGTGTTCATAAGAGCGTTATACCACAGTCTGAAGTTTATGTCAACTTACAACTATAGCTTATTTGGTAATCCATCCCCCTGACCCCCTTCCCTTAATTAAGGGAAGGGGGAATGGTTTTTAAGAGAGGCAAAGCCTCTCTTTGACCTTCCATTAATTTTTGGGGTGTTTAAGAGAGGCGAAGCCCCCCTTCATAAAATACTTTCCCCCTCCCTTAAAAAGGGAAGGGGACTAAGGAGGTGGGTTAGTAAAAAAGAAGCCAAAAATCTGGAGCCATTTTCCTGAAAGGGTAAACCTCTCGGGAGAATTTTTAGGGGCTTATTTTTCGATTACAGTGCGTCATTTTGACGGGCTAAACCGGAGAAACGTTTTGGGGCAATGTTCGGCTGATTAGTTCTAAAAGTCTGGTCAGCCCCCACTTTTTGGTGGCAGAAATGAGTACCGTATTTTCGCTTAACGGAGCGCACCGGTCAGAAAGATAATTTATGGCTTCTTCCTCACTCCACTCTTTATCGCTACTCAGCAACAGGTCAATTTTGTTCAGCGCGGTAATTCTTGGCTGACCCGTAAGGTTGAGCTCAGTAAGAATGTCTTCCACCGCCTGGCATTGTTCCGCCGCGTTACGTGCCGCCAAGTCAACCACGTGAAGTAGCACACTAGCTTCAGATAATTCCTCAAGGGTTGCCCTGAATGCGGTCACAATAGTCGGCGGCAGTTTTCTAATAAAACCAACGGTGTCGGTCATTAATACCAGACTCTTATCCGGAAGGGTTAAGCGCCGGGTGGTAGGGTCCAAAGTGGCAAAGAGTTTATCCTCAGCAAAGATATTAGCCTGACTGAGAGCATTCAGCAGTGTGCTTTTACCAGTGTTGGTATAGCCAACCAGGGCTACCACCGGAATACCACTCTTCTGCCGCTTCTGCCGGTACAACAGACGATGTTTCCTTATCTGCTCAATCTGTTCCTGCAAACGGTGTATTTTCCGCTGGATAAGACGCTTATCAGTCTCAAGCTGTGATTCACCCGGGCCCCTGGTGCCGATACCGGCACCAAGCCTCTCCAGATGGCTCCATTGCCCGGCAAGGCGAGGGAAAAGATACTGGTGCTGGGCCAACTCCACCTGCAACTGGCCTTCACGGGTTCGAGCTCGTCTGGCGAAAATATCTAAAATCAAGGCGACACGGTCGAGAATTTTTACCTGTAGAAAGTCTTCCAGGTTCTTCTGCTGTAGCGGTGAAAGTTCATCATCAAAAATTACCACATTGTAGTTGGTGCTACTCTTCAGCGCTAATAATTCCACCAGCTTGCCCTCACCCAGATAATGTTTTTTTGAGGGTACCGGTAATCGCTGGATGAGCCTTCCCACCACCTTAGCTCCGGCCGTGCCAGCCAGTTGGGCCAGTTCCTCTAAGGAATCCTTTACCGCCCACTGGTCAGTACTCCTCTTAGGAGCTACCGCCACTAAGAATGCCCGCTCTACGGATTCCTGAGTAATATCTATCTTTGCTTTACCCACAATGCATCAGTTCACTGGATAATTTTATGTCAAGTTACTTTTGCCCTGATACTTTTACTATCGCGCCATCCCGCCAGTCGTGATAGACCCTTTACCAGCCCGGCATCAGGGATGGTTAAAGACAACCGCACGTAACCTTCGCCATTCTTGCCGTAACCTACCCCGGGAGTCACCACCACCCCGACCTGCTCCAACAAATCAGTAGCAAAATCCACCGAATTGTAGCCTTCAGGGACCTTAGCCCAGACATACAGGCTTGCCTTTGGCGGTTTAGCTTCCAAGCCAATGCTATTCAGCATTTCAACCACCAGGTCACGGCGACGCTGGTAAATGGCATTGTGCTCCTGAATACAATCCTGGGAGCCCCGCAAGGCTTCAATGGCAGCATATTGAATAGCCTGAGGAATGCCTGAGTCCATATTTGACTTAACTCTCCTCAACGCCTCTACTATCGTCGCATTACCTACCACCATTCCTATCCGCCAGCCGGTCATATTGAAGCTCTTGGATAGCGAGTGAAATTCTACCCCCACCTCCTTAGCCCCGCCTGATTGCATAAAACTAACCGGTCGATAACCATCAAAGGCAACTTCGGTATATGGCCCGTCATGACAGACAGCCAGGTTATGCTGACGGGCAAACTCAACCACCCTGTTGAAAAAATCAAGGTCAGCCACGGCACCGGTAGGATTATTAGGATAGTTGAGCCACAGAAGTTTAGCCCTTTTCGCTATATATTCGGGTATGCTGTCCAAATCAGGTAGAAAATTATTCTTCTCATAGAGAGGTAGATAGTAAGGTCTGCCACCAGCCAAAATCGTGCCTATTGAATAAACAGGATAGCCTGGGTCGGGCACCAGGGCGGTGTCTCCCGGGTCAATGAAGCACAGGGCGATATGGGCAATACCCTCCTTGGCTCCAATAAGAGGTAATACCTCCTTATCCGGGTCAAGAGAGACATTAAAGCGTTTGTGATACCATTCGGCGATAGCCCGGCGCAATTCCGGTAAACCCTCTGTCTCTGGATAGCGGTGATTAGCCGGGTCCTGCGCCGCCTGACACAACCTGTCAATTATGTGGGACGGTGTAGGCATATCAGGGTCGCCAATGGCGAAGCTAATGACGTCCTTACCCTCAGCCTTTTTCTCAGCAATCTTCTTGGTTATTTCCACAAAGAGATACGGAGGTAGATTTTCTATCCGTCTTGCCATTCTCATTTCAATCACCTCATTCTAGCCATTCTCCAGTGAACACGGTTTCCGCTGGCCCACTGAGTAATACCTCCCCTACCCCGTCCCACTCTACCTTCAGCGTACCCCCTGGCAGCTTTATGTCCACTTTACTATCAACATAACCATACAGTCGGGCGGCGACAGTTATGGCACAGGCACCGCTGCCGCAAGCTAGCGTCTCCCCCACCCCCCTTTCCCAAACACGAGCTTCTATCTCCCGTCTATTCAACACTCGAGCCACTTCAAAATTCACTCCCTTGGGGAATATTCTGTGCTGCTCTACCTTAGGGCCTAACCGGGCTAATGGGAAACTGGATACCGGGTGCTGATAGAAGTAAACAGCGTGTGGATTCCCTACAGAGAGGAGGTTCAGCCGTAGTTCCTTACCATCTACTGTGAGAGGATAAGCTATCATAGACTTTGTGCCCACTGTATCTCCACTACCCTGCCCGATTACCACCGGAATATCATTCTCACCAAATTTGGGGTTGCCCATACCGACCTGAACTTTAGTTAATCTGCCCGCTACTTTATGAATCTTGGCTCTCCTCACTCCGGTTACCGTTTCTACTGATACTTCCCGAGCTTTGGGATTACCTAATCCTCCGTCGACAAAATGCTTGACCATGCACCTCAGACCATTACCGCAAGCATCAGCCTCAGAGCCATCCGCATTGAAAACGCGCATCTGGAAATCAGCAACACTCGAAGGTAGCAGTAATAACAGGCCATCAGCACCGATGCCATAGTGACGGTCACACATCGCTACGGCTAACTGTGACCAGTCACGTTTCATCTCACTGGTCTCCACCAGTATGAAATCGTTGCCAGCACCATGCATCTTGGTAAACCTCATAATTAATTCACCCTCCAAACAACTAGAAATGATAACACACTATCTTGGCGTCTTTCAATTCAGAGTTTTGGTTGTTTAGTAACCTCAAAGTTTGTGCTTTTGCGTTATATGCGCTATAAATATATGGGGTCAAATGATGAAAGCCGGAGTTTTAGTCAACTACAAAGATTTCCTTCCGGTTACACCCAGGACGCCTTCATTTACCCTGGGGGAAGGAGACACGCCCCTCGTCAGGTGTCGTGAGCTGGAGAAGGAAACCGGCTGTGGTGAACTATACTTCAAGCTGGAAGGCTGTAATCCTACCGGTTCTTTCAAAGACAGAGGAATGGTGGTCGCCATTGCCAAGGCATTAGAAGCCGGTAGCAAGGCAGTAATGTGCGCCTCAACCGGTAATACCAGTGCTTCAGCGGCTGCTTATGCCGCTTACTGTGGACTTACGGCGATTATTATTTTGCCGAAAGGCAACATTGCTCTGGGTAAACTAGCTCAGGCTATTGCCCATGGGGCTAAGATAGTCGCCCTGGATGGAAATTTTGACCAGGCTCTCAAAATAGTTCGGAGCCTAACTGAGAAACATCCGGTTACTCTGGTAAACTCGGTCAATCCTCACCGTATTGAAGGACAGAAAACAGCCTCTTTTGAGATTGTTGACGCCCTGGGTGATGCTCCCGATTATCTTTTTATCCCGGTGGGTAATGCGGGCAATATTACTGCCTACTGGAAGGGGTTTGTGGAGTACTACCAAGCCGGGCGGGCAAGCCATAGACCCAGAATGATGGGTTTTCAAGCCGAGGGGGCGGCTCCTATCGTCCGGGGGCATATAATTGAGAAACCGCAGACTATCGCCTCAGCAATACGAATCGGCAATCCGGCTAGCTGGCAAAAGGCTGTGGCCGCTCGTGACGAGTCCGGCGGTACTATTGATATGGTCAGTGATGAAGAGATTATGGCCGCTCATCAGCTTATGGCTGCCAGGGCAGGTATCTTTGGGGAGCCAGCTTCAGCCGCTTCTCTGGCAGGACTCATCAAGCTTTCTCAACGAGGGATGGATTTCTCAGATAGGAGGGTAGTTTGTGTTGTAACTGGCACGGGGCTTAAAGATACTGACGCCGTGTTGAAAAGTGCCGGACCATTCCTTGAGTTGCCGGCTGATTTAGCCACTGTGGAGAAGGCTTTAGGCTGGAGTTGACAAGGAGAAGGTAGATTTTAGGATTATTTCACAAAGGTGTTTCAGGAGGACTAGAGTGTTCGACAAGGTTAGCATTAAAGAAGCGGTAACTTCCATCATTAAGGCTATCGGGGAAGACCCGGAGAGGGAAGGCTTAGCAGGTACACCGGAGCGTGTCGCTGAGATGTATGCTGAGCTTTTTATGGGGCTTAACATGGACCCGAAAGAAGAATTGACGGTAGGTTTTGAAGAGGGCCACCGGGAAATGATAATCCTGAGGGATATTCCCTTCTATTCTATGTGTGAGCACCACCTGCTACCATTTTATGGCGTCGCCCATATAGGCTATATCCCCAATGCTACCGGGCGTATCGTCGGTGCCAGCAAACTAGCCAGGGTAGTCGAAATTGTAGCCAGGCGTCCCCAGCTTCAGGAGAGGATGACCTCCCAGATTGCCGATGCCATTTATGACGGAGTCCATCCTGATGGGGTCGGGGTTGTTATTCAGGCTGAGCACTTATGTATGGTCATGCGGGGCATCAAGAAACCCGGCAGCACTGTTGAAACCTCAGCCCTCAGGGGTACCTTCCGCAGCAACTCCAAAACTAGAGCCGAATTCTTCTCCCTGCTACAGAGTAAATAGAAAGCTACACTAGTCTAATCTGAGGATGGAATTGCCCTGGGTTCCTGCACTTGCATCTCCTGACCACAGCAGGTAACAACACCTTGGCCTGACTTAAGACATAGTATTTCAGTGCCACAGACTGGACAGCGATATCTCTTACCTAACTGACTTGCCATTCAATAACTATCTCCTTGCGCTTGAGCCTTATTTCTTCAATTCTACGGGTTGACCACAGCAGTGAACGGTGCCATTACCCGCCCTGGTAACAATGAATTCAGCCCCACACTTGGTGCAAATATACCTCTTACCTAATTCGTTTGCCATCTCAATGTCACCTTTCCAGCAAAACTTTCGTCGCAACCAGAGTATTATAAGCTGTGTCTGAATTGACTGTCAAGGTTGTCAAAAGAGCAAAGGCTCCAACTACAGCCATCGCCGGTTGTCACCTTCGGGGGTTCAGTTCGTCCCAGAGAATATCTACCAAGCTAAACACCGGACCATGCTCACACACCCGTTTAAGCCCGTTCCTTGTCTTTATCGTACACCCGTAACAGACTCCCCGCCCGCAACCCATCCTTACCTCCAGAGAAACCTGAACCGGCTTATGGAGCAGTTGAGGGTAATTAGTAGCCATATCACGATACATAGCTAGCGGGCCGCAGGCGAAAATCTGGTCTGCCCAATCAATATAAGCCGGCAAGAGCTCGGTTACCATACCGTGATGCCCCACGGTTCCATCTTCGGTAGCCGAGAGCAGTTTTATGTTTAGCGACACAGGGTATCTGCTCCTGTCCGCCGTGCCATAGAGCAGGACTACCGGGTACCTTTTCTTTAACGCCTCCTGAGCCAGATAATATAGAGGGGCAATACCCATACCTCCAGCCACTAATAATAGATTATATGAAGTAGGCGATAGAGAAAAACCATTGCCCAGCGGACCAAAAATGTCCAGCTTATCGCCAGCCTGACGCTGAGAAAGCCAAGCTGTGCCCTTGCCGACAACTTTAAACAACAGGGCAATCTTATCGCCATCTCTCTGGTGGATGCTCAGCGGGCGGGGCAATACGGAATCCTCTCCGCAGCGCACCATGACAAATTGTCCTGGTTTACCTTCAGCAGCTATCTGGGGAGATTTCAACCAGATAAGGTAGGTCTTAGGGATGACCTCACGGTTAGAGATAACCGGGGCTATAACCTGTTTCAAACCAGTTCCTTTCTATACAAGGAGTATCAACCTCACCCCTTAGTACACCCGGAAAAACCTAATATTTTTCTGGGAACCCCTTTATCTCCCTCTCCTTCAAAAGAGAGGGAGAGGATAAAAGGGACGGGATTACCACATTTTGACTGAATCATCCTTATAGACCAGGTTTCCCCGTGATATGGTTGCCATTATCTTGCCCTTGAGGGTGGAGCCAGCGAGGGGAGTATTCTTGCCTTTGGAGGCAAAATTACTAATATCAACCACCCAGTCTTTATCAGGGTCAAAGAGGGTGACATCAGCCGGTGCCCCGATAGCCAGGGTGCCCAGTCTTCCATACCTGTCGCCGATAATTCTGGCTGGTTCGCGGGTGAGTTTAGAGATAAGGGTAGCCAGAGTTAGCTGTCCATCGTGCACCAGCCTCATCAGACTGCCGAAGGCAGTCTCAAAACTGCTGATACCAAAAGAAGCGATGCTAAAATCACACAATTTATCAGCCTCGGGGTGGGGGGCATGGTCGGTAGCAATAACATCAATCACATTATCTTTAAGCCCCTCAATCAAAGCCCGAATATCTTTTTCCGTCCTCAGCGGTGGGTTTACCTTGGCATTGGTATTGTAGCCAATTACTCTCTCCTCGGTCAGGGTCAGGTGGTGTGGGGTAACTTCAGCGGTAACCTTGATGCCAGTTTCTTTAGCACGGCGAATCAGCTGAACCGAGCCTTCGGTGCTAACGTGGGCAACATGTAACCAGCCACCGGTTAACTGAGCCAGCGCCAGGTCACGAGCGACCATAGTCTTCTCAGCCTCGGCGGGCATACCAGGTAACCCGAGCCTGGCTGATACTACGCCTTCATTCATAACACCACCCCGGGTGAGGTTGGTATCCTCACAGTGGTCAATGATTGGCAGGTTCGAAACACGGCTGAACTCCAGTGCCTGACGCATCAGTCCGGTATTCAGCACCGGGTTACCGTCATCGCTGAAGCCAATCACCCCGGCAGAAGCCAGTTGCGACATCGGAGCCAGTTCCTCCCCCCTCCTGCCCTTAGAGATGCAGCCGATTATTAAAACACGGACAACACCTTCAGTATTCGCCTTCGACCTGACAAACTCGATGGTAGCTCGATTGTCCAGGGGTGGATTGGTGTTGGGCATACAGCAGACAGTAGTAAAGCCGCCCTTGGCGGCGGCTCTCGTCCCGGTAGCAATGGTCTCTTTATCTTCAAAACCGGGCTGTCTGAGATGGCAGTGCAGGTCAATGAAGCCGGGACAGACAAATAGCCCTTGAGCCCGCAGAACACTATAATCAACCCCGGATGGAGATTCCTCTCCTTTGCCCCGCCACGCGAGTCTGTTCCCGGTAACAAGCAGACTGCCGATTTCATCGATTCCCTGGCTGGGGTCAATGATATGACCACCCTGGATAAGTAAAGGCTTTATCACTATTCCCCTAACGGTGGACTTTAGCGTAGCGGCTGGGCTTAAAACCGCGAGCCTCGGCTTCCCTATCTGAATCGAATATAATCAGGTTTTCCGGTTTGATCTTTTTAGCCCAATGGCTAGCCGCACTGTGGTATTTTTTGTTGTCCAGTTTCCCCTGATGCCAGTCTGAGCTGGCGACATACTTAGGTTCAAACCCGTGTTCACAGTAGACACACCTCAGTACCAGAGGCTCTCGGCTCACTATCTTAAACTCGGGCTTAAGATACTTTGCCTCGGTCTCCTGTACTGAAACACAGGCAGGATTGGGACACGTTACCGCAAAACCCCGCTTATATATGGGGTAATCGACCTTATGCTCAAACGATTCATACTCGTCCGGTACAACGCACTCTTTAACCCCCAGTAACAGCGCTAATAGTGCCATTCGAACTGGTATTCCCCATGCCGCCTGCTTGAAGTACATGCTCCTCGGGTCAGCATCCACCTCGTAAGCCAGCTCATCAACCCGGGGCAGCGGGTGCATGACTAAAGTTCGCTTAAACTCCTTACCTCTGAGAAGCTTCTTGTCTACCACCGGGAACTCCTTCTTGACCTTCTGACTCTCCTCAGCAGTGAACCTTTCCTTCTGAGGGCGGGTAACATAAAGGGCATCAACTCCAGTCTTTAGCTCGACCTCAATATTGATGTCGGGCATCATCGCCAGTTGATGCGGCTTGCTTGGCGTTATGTAGATGGCATCCACAGGAAAGAGGCTGTCCCTCTTCTTATGGTTTGAATCCCTCAGACTTTCCAGTTCCCCGCCGTATTCTGTGACCAGTTTTCTGAGAACGTTCGGAGGTACCTCCAAGCCCGGGCTGGGACAGAAGAGCATACTGGCACCGAACTTAGCCAGGGCGAAAATCAGGGAGTGTATTGTCCGCCCGTATTTTAAGTCTCCCCACAGGGCAATCTTAAGTCCCTTAATGGTGTGCCTTTCCTTCTTGATAGTATAAAGGTCACACAGGGTCTGGGTTGGGTGCTGATGCCCCCCATCACCGGCATTTATTACAGGCACACCAGAGTAGTCAGCAAACACTTTGGCTGCCCCTTCCCAAGGGTGCCTGATGACAATGATATCGGCATAACTGCCCACTATCCTAGCCATATCCGCAATACTTTCACCCTTGGCTAGAGAGGTTGCTTTCGCATCAGCCACGCTGATGACACTACCGCCAAGCCGTTGCATTGCCGCTTCAAATGACAGCCGCGTTCTGGTACTCGGCTCAAAAAACAGGCTAGCCATTATTTTGCCCCGGCACAGATTGGCCTGTTTATCCATCGATTGTGACATTTCATCAGCCAGGGAAAACACCGCCTCAATTTCTCCATTGGACAGGTCATCAATGGTCACCAGACTTCTATTGGCTAGAGTCACGGTAGTCATTTTCGAACCAGCCTATCTTCGGCCCGTCTTCGATAGGTTTCATCCTGTCTATTCTTGATAATGACCACTCTATCTACGCCGTCAGTCTCCGTCAGTTGGACCTTTATCTCCTCATCACGGGAGCTTGGTATGTTCTTGCCGACATAGTCAGCCCGAATTGGTAGCTCGCGATGCCCACGGTCTACCAGAACCGCCAATTGGATGGACCTTGGGCGACCAAGGTCAATGAGGGCATCCATCGCCGCACGAATGCTCCGTCCCGTATACAGGACATCGTCAACCAGCACCACGGATCTGTCATTAATATCAACGGGAATGTC
Organism: Dehalococcoidales bacterium; assembly: GCA_034432095.1. Taxonomy (GTDB): domain Bacteria; phylum Chloroflexota; class Dehalococcoidia; order Dehalococcoidales; family UBA2162; genus DAOUCV01. Next base: position 11,367 of record DAOUCV010000062.1, on the reverse strand, counting down.
AGTGTGCTGGACGGCTGGTTGTGGCTCCAGCGAAGATAGGTCATCCCGATAGAGGCTGATGTCTAAAGCGCCAACAGGTATTTTGAAACCCTCAAGAGCTTCTATGCCGGCAGCCAGTCGGTTAGCTAAGGGCACACCACGAGTGCGCATACCAACCAGTACCAGATGTCTAGCAGTCTTATTTCGCTCGATAATTTCGTGGGCAATGCGGGCCAGACTGCGTCTCATATCCTCTGGCGTCATGATGATTTTTTCAGCCATAAAAAATAACCTCTTGTTTTGGCTAACAAGAGGTTACTGCTCACTCTCTTCCCCTTGCTAGCCTCACTGGACTAACTTAAAGGTTCAAAACTTGTATTGTTGAGTATTTATTTTACCACTTTATCTAGACTATTGCAACATCCCATGCTCATTTCAGTAGGTGAACAGGTCCAGACCGCCCATTACATGTATGTCCTGCCCGGTGATATACCCTGCCTTATCTGATGCCAGAAAAGCAACGATGGGGGCTACATCGCTGGTCTCGCCGAACCGGCGCTGGGCTATTCTGGCTTTTAACCGCTCGGCGGCTTCTCCTGTCTCCGCCGCCTGACCGGTTCTAATGACACCAAGGGTTACAGCATTAGCGGTGATGCCATTTCTGGCACCTTCCAGAGCCGCTGTCTTGGCCAGAGCAATAACCCCGGCTTTAGATGCCGAGTAGTTTGCCTGACCAAATCCACCCATCACCCCTGCTATGGACGAAATATTGATGATACGTCCCCATTTCTTCTCAACCATGGTATTCCATACTTCCCTTGTCCAATAGTAGGTACCATCAAGATTTACCCGTACCATCCTTTGCCAGTCTTTCAGGTCTATCCTCTCAATCCGCCCAAAAGGCCCCAGCAGAGCGGCGTTGTTGATTAGGATATCTACGGGACCGAGTTCGGCGTTAATCCTAGCTACGGCGTCCTTTACCTGTTGGGGCTCGCTCTGGTCTACCTTGATAGCTATTGCCCGCCTTCCCATATCTCTTATCTCTTTGGCGATAGCCTCAGCACCTTCAATCACAATGTCGGCGCAGGCTATGTCAGCCCCTTCCCTGGCCAGCTCAAGAGCAATTGCCTCTCCCAGAGCCCCTTTACGACCAGTTCCCGTAACTACAGCCACCTTCCCCCTTAACGCTAAATCCATAACTCAACTCCTTTCACTTTCTTGTCTTCACAGTTACCGCAAATTCTACACCTCGGCTCGATTGAAGTCAATCTTTTACTTGACAGAGCACTAGACAACTTCATAGAATGCTAGTCGTATTCAATGACAAGCGCCTTCAACAACGAGTCATCAGCATGGTACCGGAAAAATCACGAAGTTTCCCGGCCAGACGTATGACACCAGCAGCTTTGAAGTTGAGAAAGATTTAGAGAGGAGATAGAAAATATGGCTAATAGATTGAAGAACAAAGTAGCCATAGTTACCGGCTCGGGGCAAGGAATCGGCAGAGCCATAGCCATAGCCTTCGCTAAGGAAGGTGCCAAGGTGGTGACGAATAACCGTCGCCCGGGTACCGAAGGTGGAGATGCCGAGACTACCGCCAGGCAGATCACAGATATGGGTGGTCAGGCGATACCCTTCTTTGGCAACGTCTCTGATTTCCAGACAGCCGGCAAGCTGATACAAACTGCCGTGGATAAATTTGGCAGGGTTGATATTCTGGTGAACAACGCCGGTACCGATGCACCCCATATGGTCTGGAACATGACCGAAGAGGAATGGGATTTAAGCATAGACTCCTACCTTAAAGGCACCTTCAACTGCTGTCGTTTTGCCTGCGGTCTAATGAGGGAACAGAAGTGGGGAAGGATAATCAATACTACCTCTACTGCCTGGTTAGGCACTGTGGGACACTGTAACTATGGGGCGGCTAAAGCCGGAATCGTCGGCCTAACCAGGTCTATAGCCAGGGAAATGGGCAGGTATGGAGTAACCTGCAATGCCTATGCCCCAACCGCATCAACACGGTTCAGTGCCAGCCCGGAGATACAAGCCGGTTTTAAGAAAAGATACGAAGCCGGGCTCATGACCAAGGAGAGATACGAAGAGCTGACCAATCTGCCTGACCCTGAGACATTGACTCCCTTCCTGGTTTATCTCTGCACTGATGAAGCAGCTGATATAAATGGGCAGGTGTTTGATATCACCGGAGGCAACATCGCCATTTACTCAGAGCCGGTAAAAAAGAAAACTATAAGTAAAAAAGAGGGCCTGTGGACGGTAGAAGAGCTGATCGAACTGGTGCCCAAGGTGTTACTGGAAGGATACAAGAACCCGGCGCCGCCGGAACAGAAATAAGTTAATCTGGCCTGACCACCCTGAACTCACTGACATCTACCAGCCCCAGGTCAGTCAGTCTGAGTTCGGGGATTACTGGCAGAGCCACAAAGGAAAGAGTGGAAAAGGGGGAAGAGAGCCTAGTCCCCAGACGAGCCGCCGCCTGCTCCAGCTTTCCCAGTTTTTCTACCATTACTTCCAGAGGTTCATCAGACAGTAGCCCGGCAATGGGTAAGGCTAAGCTAGCCAGTACCTTGCCCCCAGCCACTGCTACCAGCCCTCCCTGAAGTCTTTCAATCTCCTTAATGGCGAATAAAATGTCTTCATCATTGGTGCCGACTGCAACAATATTGTGAGAATCATGGGCAATAGATGAAGCCAGAGCCCCTTCTTTCAAACCGAACCCGTTAACCAGCCCTAGACCAATATTACCGGTCGCTTTATGCCTTTCGACTACTACCAGCTTCAGAATGTCCCGGCTTATATCTGGCATAACCACCCCATCTTTGACCTTGACCTTCTCGCGTTTTTTTCGGGTAATTATCTGGCCGGGAATAATCTCAATAACCAGCTCGGTCTCTCCCGAAGCTGTAAGCCTTAATGCCTCAACGTCAAAAGATTTAATATTGACGGTATTGGCTAGCCTTCTGCCGCCGACTTTATCCACGGGGAAAAGCGGCTCTCTCCCCCGGGCAACAAGGCGACCCCGGTAAAAGACCATATCTATTCGGAAACTAGATAAGTCATCAATGACAATTAGATTAGCCTGGTAGCCGGGGGCTATTGCCCCAAGTCTGTCTAGCCTGAAATACTCTGCAGGATTGATCGTCGCCAGCTGGATAGCCCGCACCGGGTCAAGACCAAGACCGATCGCCTTTCGCACCACAGCATCAAGGTCGCCATCCAAAAGCAGGTCAACACAGCTACGGTCATCAACGACAAACATGCACCTTTTATATGTCTTATCAGTAACTAAAGGCAACAGGGCCTCCAGATTTTTCTCTGCCGAACCTTCCCTAATCATGATGAACATGCCCTGCCTGAGTTTTTCTCTAGCCTCATCCAGAGAGGTAGACTCATGGTCAGAGTAGATGCCGGTGGCAATATAGGCGCTGAGGTCCTTGCCACCAACACCGGGTGTGTGACCATCAGCCACTTTTCCCCGGGCAAGGGCAATTTTGCTCAGCACCCCCTCATCGCCACCTATCACACCGGGGTAATTCATTACCTCCCCCAGCCCAATACAGCCCTTCCACCTGAGAACCCGACGAAGAGCCTGGGCATCAAGACTGGCTCCCGAAGTCTCAAGGTGAGTCGCCGGCACACAGGAAGGAGCCATCAAGAAGAGCCCGAGAGGTAAACGGCGGGCAGAGTCCATCACATATCTCATCCCCGCCAGACCAGACACATTAGCTATTTCGTGAAGGTCAGTAATGATGGCTGAAGTGCCCCGTGGCACCACGGCGCGGGCATATTGAGTCACATCAAGCATCGAGCTTTCCAGATGGACATGCCCGTCAATAAGCCCCGGCGCCAGATATTTACCCTTTAAATCCAGAACTTCTCTTGCCTGATGATAATCCCCCACTCCAGCAATCGTGCCCTGGTAAATAGCCACATTGCCCGCCTCAATCTCACCGGCAAAGACATTTACCACCCTGGCGTTAGCCAGAAGCAGGTCAGCCGGAAGCTCGCCTTTAGCTACCGAGACTAAGCTGCTTACCAACCTCACTCCTCCTTAGTCAAGAACAACCGCTACAAGACCGCCTGATATTCAATGTAACCAGCTCTCTTCATCCTAAACCTCCACATAGCATATATCCGGCAGATTGCGAAATTTCTCATCCCAGTCCAGGCCATAGCCGACCAGAAACTTATCCGGAACAGTAAAACCGAGGTAGTCAATAGCAACCGGGACCTGTCGGCGGGAAGGCTTACTGGTCAATGCGCAAAGCCTCAGTGAAGCCGGTCTCTTTTTCTTTAGATAATCGAGAAGGAAAGCCGCTGAGTGTCCAGTATCCACGATGTCCTCAACTATTAGCACATCCCTCCCCCTGATTTGAGAACGAAGACCCTGCACGACCTTTAATTCGCCGGGGGTGCTCCTTCCCCGACGGTAACTGGATAATCTGACGAAGTCTACCTCCAGAGGGAAGTCAAGAAGCCGAACCAGGTCAGCCATAAAAACAAAAGAGCCTTTAAGGATGCCGACCAATAGCGGGTTTTTGCCCTGATAGTCCTTCTTAATTTCAGCTGCCAGCCTCTTGACCGTCGCTTCTATTTCCTGTCGGTGGAAAAGAACCCGGGGGTCCGCTTGAGAATCCATTGTTACCTGCGATTATACCCTTTCTCTTGTGGTCAAGCCCAGTAAAATGGGCGTTGCCTTTTTTTTAACAAAAGACCAGCCAACAGACCCAAAACGAGACCGCCGAGATGAGCCTGCCAGGCTACAAATGAGGCAAAGGAGAGTATCAAGAAACCACCAATCACAGCTATCCAGAGAGGTATCGGGACTGGTATCGGTATGATAAAAACCGGTAGCCTCGGTCTCAATACTGTCAATGCTCCAGCCACAGCAAAGACTGCTCCCGAGGCTCCGATAGCTATGGAAAGAGGCGGTCCTAGAAGCAGGTAAACCACGTTCCCTAGAATTCCTCCCATAAAATAAACGATGAGGAAGTTCCTATTGCCGACCAGTCCACACAGGTAACTGCCGAAAAAGTAGAGAGTCAGCATATTGGCTAAGATATGCCATATACTACCAAGGGGACTGTAGATAGTGAATGGAGAGTGAACAAATAGATTGGTCAATATCGTCCATGGCTTTTCCAGAAAGCTCGCCGGCTGTAAACCAAACGCAGGAATAAAAAACTCAGGCCAGATAGAAGTAGTCATGAATAATACTAGGTTGGCAACTATCAGGAATCCTACCGGACCAAAACTCAAACTTCGATAGCTTCTGTAGCCCGCTCTATACCCCATTATATGCTCACCCTGATAATAAAAAAGTTAAGGACTATCCACATGCCTATATCATAACCTCCGAGAGTCAGCTCTGGCAAGGCTGGTAAGCAATCCTTATTGACTCAGCCTGAGCATCTGTGCTATTATTGGCAACATTCCGGATAGTAAGAAACTACGTAATTTTCAATATAAATTGGGATCAGGGGATAACAGACTAGATGAAATTTCTTAAGAGCGTAGCTCTAAGCCTCTTAAGCTTTCTCGTCTTTCTTTCTCTAGCAATTTTTGGTCTTGCTTTTATGGTAGATCGGACTGTCCTCAACCCGGCATTCGTTACTTCGGAACTGCACAGACTGGATATACCTTCACTTGCCGAAGAATTCATTGATACAAAAGCTCCGCGAGAAGAATCAAAACTAGACAAGGTAACAAGAGAGACCATCCCTGAAATTGAACCTGTAGTCAAAGAGGAAGCTGGTATTGCTATCTATTCGGTCTATGATTACTTGCTGGGGAAAAAGACGGAGCCTGGGCTCAAGGCGACGCTGGGTGATACCTTCCTTAATCCTGACTTCGTCGGCTCTATACTGGATAACCTTGACCTGTCTCTGTTGTTGGAAGGACTCTTTCCCGAACAACCTGCCCAAGAAGAGTTCACCAAGCAGTTGGCTGAAGCCATTATCAATACGGTTAGCGAACATGAAGCTGCCTTTAAACAGAAGTTTGTTGATGCCGCTGACCCCATCTTTGACTATCTGCTGGGAAAAACAGCCGACATAGATTTAGCCACCGCACTACGGAGCACTGTACTTACCTCGGACACCGTCCTCCCCCTCATTGATGAAATGTCCATAGCCCACCTGGTCTCGGAATCCCTCGGTACGGAGTTTACCGAGGAAATCCCTGAAGAGATGGCTTTTCTTGCCGACCATGTTGATGAACTTATGCCCGAAGTTTCCGCCGATATTGAAAAGCAGATAAGCGCCAATATTGACCAACTGCTGGACTATCTTGTGGGGCAAAGACAGACCATAAATATAGAAATTTCTCTACGACATACAGGACAAATTCTGGAAAACAGCCTCAGGGAACATCTACGGGACATGCCTCCACATATACTAAAACCACGCATGCAAGAAATACTTACCGAACGGGTAACTCAGCTTCTTCCTACGGAGGTATCATACCTTGTTGAGCCCGCCATCACCGACGAATGGATAGACCAGCAGACAGAGATTGTCCTTCGCCCTGCACTCAGCTACATGCTTGGAGAAAGCCCGAGTCTCAGCATAACAATCTCACTGGAACCGGTACTGACAAACCTGAAAGAGCGTTTTAGGCAGGAATTCATTGAATCTCCACCGCCTGAACTTGCCGGCTTAAAATCCTCTGTAATCGAGAAGCATTTCGACGACTACTATCAAGAGCTAATGCAGGGTGTCCCTTCAACTATTGTGTTCGACGAGGATATGCTTGGTGCTGACCTGCCAGCCCAGATAGATGAGTTCTTCAATGACCTGGCTCAAGGAATACCCTCATCATTCAATATTGGTGAAATGTTAGCCGAAGTGATACCAGCCAATCAGATTACTGATGCATTAGCCGAAGCCGAAGGTAAACTTGCCGACGTAAGGCAGAATGTTGATAAAACAATAATAGAGGCTGAGGATACACTCAGACTGGCAAGACAATACATTGCCTATTTCCAGCTAGGCTACAAACTGCTCATTGCCTTTGTGCTGCTGCTAATAATAGCCATTATTCTGATAGACCGTGAGGTAAAAGCGACCACCCGCCGTCTGGGTATCCCTCTGTTTATCTATGGAGCCATTGAGTACGCCGGCATTATCGTGGGCAAGAATTTCCTCTCGGGTGGAAAACTGCCTTTATCCGATTTACCACCCTACCTTCAGACATGGATGTTCCAGTTCATTGACAATCTGATAAGACCTCTGGAGATATTCAGTCTTGGTCTTCTGGTTGGCGGGGTAGTGCTAATTATAATCTCTTTTGTTTACCCCCGAAGACGGTCCTTAGCCTGAAGTTGACTGACCAGTAACCTCGGCATTGTCAGTAGTACTGCTGTCACGCACCACGAGCTTGAGCCTCTCCTGACCCACTACAATAACTTTACTACCGGGCTCCATTTCACCAGTGGCTGACTTTGCTACCCAGAGTTCCCCCTTGATCCTGACCAGACCCTCTGGAGTCAATGGGCTTACCACCTCACCCTTGGTACCAATCATGCTCGGTAGACCGGCTATCTCTTCTTTTGTCAAGACACGGCTACCGAGCCGGAAAGTGAGGATAGAAAAAGCAATCCAGGCAGCCATTATGATGATAAGTCCCCATAACGGAACCTGAATCCCTACCAGAGGCAAACCCCAGAGTACAATTACGGCTATGGCTGCCTCCTCAAGCAGAGTGCTGATAATGACAAAAATCAACCTGCCTATCATTTACCCTCATTATTATAACAGACGGCTCTATTGCGGATACTCAAATACAGGTGTTATAATCCCAGATGTATCCCCGCCTAAATCACTCCGGAGGCAAGGAATGAAGCTAAGTCGTGAGGAAGTGTTACATATTGCTCTCTTAGCTAGATTAGGCCTGAGCGAGGAAGAGGTAGACAAGTTCAGCGAGCAACTTTCTAACATCTTGGAGAACTTCGAAATACTCCAGCAGGTGGACACCACCGATGTCCCCCCCACCGCCCAATCTATTGCTCTTCAGAACGTGGTAAGTGATGACTCAATAGCCCCTTCCCTATCCCCGAGTGAAGTTCTGGCCAATGCACCGCAGAAAGAGGGAGACTTCTTCAAGGTGCGAGCGGTACTTGAAGAGTAAAAGGCTAAAAGGCGTTAAAGAAGGGTGAAAAACTTCAGGCGTTTCCCCGTTCGAGATATTGGTTCAGGTCCCCAGCATAGCTAATCTAGCCACCTGAAACACCAGTATCGCCATTGAGAATGAGAGTAACAGTTGAAAACCTACTGAAAACGCCGTCCAGCGCCAACTTCTGGTTTCCTGGTGGACTACAGCCACTGTGGCGGCACACGGGACAAACAGAACCTGCACCACTAGAAAGGCTAGAGCCGAAGCTGGCACCAGTATTTTCTTTAATGCCTGAGTAAGTCCGGCTTCACCTCCGCCTATCAAAATACCCAGAGTAGCTATGGTGTTTTCTTTGGCAATGAAGCTGGAGAATAGAGCTACCATTAGTTGCCAATTAAGCCCCATTAGCTTTCCCAGGGGCTCCAGCCATCTCCCAACCTGAGCCAGAAAGCTTTCTTCAATGCCACCGCCCGGGAAGGTAGACAAGAGCCAGACGAAAACGGACACGACCAGTATGATTGTCCCGGCACGTTTGATAAAAGCTACTATGCGTTGCCAAGTGACCAACCCTATGATTCGGAGATTAGGCACGTGATACAGCGGCAGTTCCATTATTAAGGCTGTCCTCTCGCCACCAAGCAGAAACCGGTTCATAATTAGACCTGTAATGACCAGCATGAGCAGGCTGAATAAGACAATACCTAACGAAACCAATATGGCCTGACTTCCGAAGAAAGCCGCGGCTATTATGGCAATTACTGCCATCCGGCCGGTACAGGGAATCAGGGGCGTCAGCAATATTGTCAGAAGGCGAGCGCGCTCCGATTCAATGATACGGGTTCCCATCACCGCCGGGACATTGCACCCAAAACCTAAAATCAAAGGCAAAACCGACTTACCGTGCAGCCCTATGAGATGCATGAACCGGTCAGTCACAAATGCTACCCTTGCCATATAACCGGTGTCCTCAAGTACTGCCCAGGCGAGAAAGAAAAAGAACAATATCGGGATGAAGGTCAGAACCATCCCCACACCGCTCAGAACACCGTCACCCAGAAAGCCCGGCACCCAGCCAGGCAGGGAATGGAGCGTGCCGTATACTAATTCACGAGCCCTTTGAACCAAACTCACCTCAAGAAAACGCTGTATCGGGATACCGATGCTGTAGACCAGCCAGAAAACAATACCCATAATCGCCACCAGAATGACCAGGCCCAGTATCGGGTGAGTCGCGGCGCGGTCAAGCCTTTCGGTCAACGAAACCCGTCCTATGGGTGGTCTTTCCTGGGTCGCCCCAACCATTCTCTCGACCCACTCGAACCGAAGGGTGGCTATGGTTACTGCCGCCGATTCATGCTCTTTCAAAAAAGGCTCGAGTGCTGACCATCGGCTTTGAGGCAGGCGCTGCCGGACCAACTTGTTAATCTGTTCATCACCTTCAAGCAGCTTCATTGCTGCCCAGTGGCTTGGGTAAGGAGCGATGCTCTCACCGGTCAAGAGTCCCTCAACACGGTCAATTACCGCCTTTGTTTCGCTATCGGACTCGATATGTCTCACGTCTCGAGACTTTGCTGGTTGGCCAGACTCGCGCTCAATCAGCCTTACCAGCTCACTCAGACCCTCGTTCCTGGTGGCAACCATCGGGACGACTGGTATATTCAAAGCTGACTCCAGAGCCCGGGAATCAATCTTCATCCCCTGCTGACGAGCAACATCCATCATGTTGAGGGCAATTATCAACCGTGGCGCCAGTTCGATGAGCTCAGCTACCAGATATAAATTGCGCTCCAGACTGGCAGCATTGAGGACAGCCACAACCACATCCGGTTTGTCCTTAACCAGATAGTCTCTGGCGATTTGCTCTTCCACAGAGTTGGCGGTAAGACTGTAAGTACCTGGCAAATCAACAAAGTTGATCGTCAGGTCACCGTGGTGTAGGACGCCGGTCTTCCGCTCAACGGTCTTTCCGGGCCAGTTGCCAACGTGCTGGGAGAGACCGGTCAGCAGATTGAAAACTGTGCTCTTGCCTACGTTGGGAGGTCCGGCAAGCGCTACTACAATGCTCCTTCCCTCGGATTTCTCTAGCATACCCTAATTGTTTCTGGTAACGACTATTTTTTCAGCTATTCCTCGACCAAGGGCAACCTCCGTATCATGAACCTTGACCAAGACCGGACCGCTGCCAAAGTTCTTGAGCATCTTCACCAGACTGCCGGGAGTAAAGCCCATAGAAAGACAGCGCCCTAACATCCCGCGACCGCCTGTATATGTCTTTACGATGCCCGATTCCCCGGTGCCAAGCTTGCTTAGGGCGATTTCTTTCGCAGCAGTGGTTTCTCCCTCCATTGAGACTGGTTTGGCTAAGAGAAGAGCAGCCGTCTCTTTCTTGAGCCAAACCCGTTTCCCACCAACTTCTAGTTCAAGTGAGCCATCATCGTCTTTCTTCGCAACGGTTACGATTGTCTTTGGTCTCAATCCCAACCGGTCGATATTTCTCAATAGCTTGGGGGCTTCTTCAGCAATAGTCAGAATACACGCGCTCTGCCCTGGTTCGAATTCTGAGAGTGGCGAGATGTCCTGGTCTTTTATATTGCCATTCTTATCAGGAATAGGATAACCGTGAGGACAGGTGTCAACATCGCCTAAAAGTGAGGCCAGTCTCCTCTCTGTCTCGGGCGAAGTAGCATGTTCCAGGCGACAAGCCTCATGGTGCACTTTGTCCCATTTCAGACCAAGGATATCGGTCAAAAACCTCTCCCATAAACGATGACGCCTTACTACTGAGATAGCTCTTTCATTTCCGTGGGGGGTAAGCACAGCTCCCTTGTTGGCCTTATATTCTATCAGACCCTCATTCTCAAGCCTGAGCAACATATCAGTGACTGCTGGCAGCGATACATTCAAATCCTTGGCTAAAGCCGAGGTCGAAACCGGCGTTTCTATCTTCTGCCTTTTGTAGATCGCTTCCAGATATTCCTCTACTCTCTCGCTCCCCATGCTCACCTCCAATAGTTAAGCTGGCTTAACTTAAGCTCGCTTAATTATAACATATCCACATAGGATATTCAAGCAGAAATGTGTGCTGGAGGGAGAAGGTTTATATCACTCGTTTTGGATGACCTTAATACGTTATTGACGGATGTGTTAGGAATTTTTGAAAATTAGACTGTCTACAGCTATCTAATTTTTCAAAATTGGACTCTTGGGAACTCGTTTAGCGGATAGGTAACCGACTTTACCATCCGGTTCTCCCAC
>DAOUCV010000061.1:0-21383 GCA_034432095.1 Dehalococcoidales bacterium | reverse complement strand
CATCACCATTTCAATAGTAACATTACCCGGACCATCAAGACAAACCTCTGGCCGGTGGTAGCCTGCAATTTGCGTTCGAGATACTAAACAGAAATAAGAAGAGCCTGGGGAAACTTGACAAGATAGTCTCGGTTATTTATAATAAGTATAAACTGCTTGCTTCACTTCCTTCTCCATAGCTCTCAACGGAAGTTGTCTTTTCATATACCCTTAAGCTTTGGCGTGGTTTTCCCTGTATGACAAAGTATATCTTTGTTACTGGTGGCGTTGTTAGTTCGGTAGGTAAGGGTGTCACTGTCGCTTCCATAGGTACCATTCTGAAGAGTCGCCGGGTTACGGTATGTCTGCAGAAGCTGGACCCCTATCTTAATGTCGACCCGGGAACAATGTCACCCTACCAGCACGGGGAAGTGTTTGTCACTCAGGATGGCGCCGAAACTGACCTTGACCTGGGTAACTACGAACGTTTCGTTGATATTAACCTCACTAGCGAGTCGAATGTTACCTCGGGTCAAATCTATAGCGCCGTTATTGGCAAAGAGAGGAGGGGCGATTTCCTGGGCGGCACTATCCAGGTGGTACCTCATGTTATCAATGAGATAAAGCAGCGATTTACGAATCTAGCCAAGCAGTCCCAGGCTGAAGTGCTGATTATAGAGGTAGGGGGCACGGTAGGCGATATTGAAGGACAGCCCTTCCTCGAAGCCATCAGACAGATGAGAAATGATGTCGGGCGGGAGAATGTGCTCTACATCCACGTTACCCTTCTCCCCTATCTTGCCACCACCCAGGAGCTAAAGACCAAGCCTACCCAGCACAGCGTTAATGAGTTACGCCGTATGGGTATCCAGCCTGATGTCATCATCTGCCGCAGTGACCTTTCTATCTCGGAAGGGATAAGGGATAAAATATCCTTGTTCTGTGATGTAGCGCGGCAGGCAGTTATTCCTCTGCCCACAATACCCACCATTTATGAAGTACCGCTGGTTCTGGAGAAGGAGGGATTGGGACAACTAATTGTAGACAAGCTTGGGCTCAAGGCAGAACCACCAGACCTGAGCCAGTGGGAAGAACTGGTCACCTCCCTCAAAAACCCCCATGAACCGGTTAATATCGCCCTGGTCGGCAAATATGTAGAATTAAAAGACGCCTACTACTCAGTCCGCGAAGCACTACACCACGCTGCGCTATATCACGATAGGCAACTAAACCTCAGCTGGATTCCCTCTGAGTCGCTAGAAAGGGATGGTAATGAGGCTCCTCTACACTCAGCCCAGGGTATCATAGTTCCCGGTGGCTTTGGTATCAGGGGGATAGAAGGTATGATAAAAGCAGCCAGTTACGCCAGGAACAATAAAATCCCCTACTTAGGGCTATGTTTGGGGATGCAGGTTATGGTAATTGAGTTTGCTCGTTACGCCCTGAACGCGCCCGAGGCGAACTCAACTGAGTTTGACGCCGCCACACCTTACCCTGTCATTGACCTCCTCCCGGAACAGAAGAATTTGGAGAACAAGGGCGGCACCATGCGACTGGGTAACTACCCCTGTAAACTGCTTAAGAAGAGCCGTGCTGGCAAGGCCTACGGAGTCGATGGAGACAGCCTGATTTACGAGCGTCACAGGCACCGTTATGAGTTTAATAACAAGTTCCGTGCCCAGCTAAAGAAGGCGGGGTTAATTTACAGCGGACTATCTCCCAACGGCGAGCTGGTTGAGATATGTGAGCTAGCTGACCACCCCTGGATGGTCAGTTGCCAGTTCCACCCCGAATTCACCTCCCGACCCAACCGTCCCCACCCCCTCTTCCGTGATTTTATCGGGGTGGCAAAGAATATATTGCGAGAAGGGGCACAGCCAGCGCTGCCGCTTTTAGCTAGCCAATAGTCAGCAAGGAAGCTGGTTACAAGACAAAACTTTAGAGGGCGAGACAAAATGGACATCAGTCAACTAGAGACCAAGACTAAAGATGAGCTGGTCGAGATAGCCAAGGAGATGGGTATTCCTAACCCAGCCAGCCTCAAAAAGCAAGACCTCATTATGCGCCTGCTCCAGGCGTATACCGAGCAAGAGGGCAACACCTTCTGTGGCGGTATCCTGGAAATTATGAGTGACGGCTATGGCTTCCTCAGGAATAACACCCTTTTACCCAGCTCGACCGATATCTACGTCTCCCAGTCTCAGATCCGACGCTTCGGTCTGCGCGATGGTGATATGGTTGTCGGTCAGGGGCGACCTGCTAGGGCTGGTGAGAAATACTTCAGCCTGCTCCGCATCGAGGCAGTCAACGACATCAACCCTGAGCTAGCCAAGAACCGACCCAATTTCAGTTCACTTACCCCCACCTTCCCTGACAAACTAATCAATCTAGAAAACCCGGCTAGGAACGACCTGGCTTCACGCTTGCTCAACCTCGTTGCCCCAATCGGCCGAGGGCAGCGAGGCCTGATTGTATCACCCCCAAAGGCTGGCAAGACAACTATCCTCAAATCCATAGCTAATTCCGCCACCGCTAATTATAATGACATCCACCTGATGGTATGTCTTATTGGGGAACGGCCGGAGGAAGTTACTGATATGAAGCGCTCAGTCAAGGGTGAAGTGATAAGCGCCACCTTTGACGAGCCAGTGGAGAACCACACCCGTGTTGCTGGGCTGGCACTGAATAGAGCCAAGCGTATGGTGGAAAGTGGTAAGGACGTGCTTATCCTCCTCGACGGGATTACCCGTCTCACCCGGTCTTACAATCTGGCTATGCCCTCCAGTGGGCGCACCCTATCCGGTGGCATTGACCCGGCTGCCCTCTACCCGGCCAAACACTTTTTCGGCGCTGCCCGCAATACCCTAGAGGGTGGCAGTCTGACTATTATTGCCACCTGCCTGGTTGATACCGGCAGCCGTATGGATGACCTTATCTATGAGGAATTCAAAGGGACGGGCAATATGGAAGTCCACCTTGACCGCCGGTTAGCCGAACGCCGGATCTTCCCCGCCATAGATATTGAGCGTAGCGGCACCAGACGGGAAGAGCTGCTGCTGGACGAAGATACCCTGAAGAAGGTTTGGCTGCTGCGACGCATGGTGGCGATGATTTCCGCTGACTCGCCCAACTTCGCCGAAGCCATGGAACGGGTGCTTGACCGCATGAGAAAGACAAAGAACAACGCCGAGTTTCTGGCTACTCTAAATCATCAGGTCTAGAGAAAAACTATCTACCCTCTGCTCAACTATCAGCAAAAGTGTTTCCTAATTCACTCTAAGGGGATATAATTTAATTAAAGGTAGAGGGGGACGGCTTGACGACTGACCTGGTAAGAGAGCAACTAAAGCAGCTACCCAAAAGCCCCGGTGTTTATCTCATGAGAGACTCTGAGGGTAATATTCTGTATGTGGGTAAGGCGGCTAACCTGCCCCACCGGGTAAGGTCATACTTCGGCGCCGGACAAAAACTATCACCAAAAATCCAGAGGATGGTAGAGAGAGTCCACGACATCGACTTTTTCGTCACCAACTCAGAGCAAGAGGCTCTCATCCTTGAATACAACTTAATCAAGCGGTACCATCCGCGTTATAACGTCCGTCTCAAGGACGATAAAACCTTTCCCTTTCTCAAGATATCTCTTAATGAAGATTGGCCCAAGGTATACTTCACTCGTCGTGTGGAAGAGGATGGAGGGCGCTACTTCGGGCCATTCGCCAGTGCCAAGTCAGTGCGCCAGACCCTCAAAATACTGAAAGGAATCTTTCCCTTTCGCTCCTGCTCCCGAACCATCACCGGCAAAGACTCACGACCCTGCCTCGACTACTATATCCACCGCTGCCTCGGCCCCTGTATCGGAGCCGTAGGCAAGCAAGAGTATGCTGAAGTCGTCCGGCAGGTGGTCCTTTTCCTTGAAGGAAAGCAGGAAAGAGTAGCGCGCGACATCAAAAGGAAGATGGAGAAAGCGGCGGAAAACTTAGATTTTGAAAAGGCGGCTCTTTTGAGAGACCAGATTCAGGCAATAGAGAGGGTCATCGAGGGGCAGAGAATCGCTACCACCGTAAGGGGCGAGCAGGATGTTATTGCCTTCGCCAGTGAGCGAGACCAAGCCTGTGTCCAGGTCTTCTTTATTCGTGGTGGTAAGCTGATTGGGCGGGAGAGTTTTATTTTGCAGGGCACCAGTTCCGAGAAGCCAGAACAGATTATGACCAGTTTCGTCAAGCAGTTTTATGGTTCCGCCCCCTATATCCCCCCCGTATTGCTACTCCAGCACCCGGTAGAGGACAGGGCTGTTATCGAGAACTGGCTGCAGAGCAGAAGGGGGAGTAAGGTTCATATTCAGGTACCACATCGGGGCAATAAAAAACAGCTGGTGGATATTGCTATTCAGAATGCCGAGCAGGGTTTACAGCAACTCAAGATTAAACAGCAAGCCGTTCCCTCAGCGCTGACCGAAGCTCTGGCTGAAGTACAAAGGGAGCTACGCCTGCCCCGGCTGCCTTTACGGATGGAATGCTATGACATCTCCAATATACAGGGGCAAGCCGCCGTGGGCAGTATGGTGGTCTTTGATAAGGGAAAGCCAAAGCCATCTCACTACCGGCGCTTCAGAATTAAGACCGTTTCCGGGGCGGACGACTATGCCATGCTTCAGGAAGTGCTCCGACGGCGATTTAAGAGGTTAAGCCCCCAGGGTAGCGACACCTCTGCCCCGGATACCTTCGCGGTGGTGCCTGACCTCATCCTTATTGACGGTGGTAAGGGACAGCTTAATGCTGCCCTTTTGGCAATGAAAGAAGTGGGAGCCGATTCGATACCTGTCGCCAGCCTGGCCAAGGAAAATGAGGAAATCTTCATCCCCGGGCAATCTGAGCCTATCCGCCTGCCCGGTAGCTCACCCGGGCTCCAATTGGTGCAACGCCTTAGAGACGAAGCCCACCGCTTCGCTTTAGGCTATCACCGAAAAATCCGCCGCAAGGAGACCTTCGCCTCCTCTCTGGATGGCATTCCCGGCATCGGTGCCAAGCGCAAGCGAGCTCTCCTGAAACAATTTGGCTCGGTTCAGGCAATCCGTGAGGCTTCCGTAAAAGAGCTAGCCGCCGTTAAAGGCATGACACAAAGTGCAGCACGGAAGGTGAAGGAGTATCTATGAAATTCTTTGGTAACCTGTCCCCCTTACCCCTCTTCATTTCCTGGGATCAAACACTCATTTGACAGGATACATCGCTAACTGCCTATCAGGCTGGTACCTGCTGACACTGCTACTACTATTAATTAGAGTGCTATGATGCTGAATATGGGTGAGAGCATATCAATCTTCTTCCCCGTCCCTTCCTTGAATTGCAACAACAAGGAGGTAAGAGATGTCTTAACTGAATTGACCAGAGCCACTAACATGAGGATATGATTTTAAGGAGGGTATATGATACAGATTGTAAAAACGGATAAAGGTTATGTTTCAGGCACGATAATCGGTGAGCCCGGGAAAGAAGTATCTATCTTCCGTGGAATCCCGTACGCAGCGCCTCCGGTTGGTGGTCTACGGTGGAAACCGCCCCAGCCTGTCGAACCTTGGGAAGGTATTCGAGAATGTACCCGATTCAGTGCCATATCACCACAGGTTGAGCCGGCTGGTATGTCTTCAGGGTTTCCTTTAAGCGAGGATTGCCTCTATCTTAATGTGGTTACTCCAGCCCGGCAGCCGGACGAAAAACTCCCCGTCATGGTCTGGATGCACGGCGGGGGGTACTCGATGGGATGTGGCAATGACAGAATATGGAATAACTACCGCCTGCCTCAATATGGTGTGGTGGTGGTTACTCTGAATCACAGGCTTGGGTTATTCGGACTGCTCGCCCATCCAGCTCTTTCAAAAGAATCGCCAGAGGGCGTTTCGGGCAACTACCTGTTCCTTGACCTCATTGCCTCCCTCAAGTGGGTGCGGGACAACATTGCGGCGTTCGGCGGCGACCCGGACAATGTCACCATCTTCGGGGAGTCCGGTGGCGGAGCCAAGGTGTCCATTATGATGTTGTCGCCTCTCGCCAAAGGGTTGTTCCATAAGGCTATATGTGAAAGCGGTACCTCCCTGGCGATACTGACTGGCAAACCCCTGGCGGATATCGAAAAGAGCGGGAAAGCGCTCTTTGAAAAGCTGGGAATAGACTCATCCGATGACCCGTTGGCACAGGTGCGTGCCTTGCCCTTTTCAAAAATACTCGAAGCCAATCAGGCATTGGAACCGCCCCGCACCGCCCCGGGTAGCCCCCCGGCCTTCGTATGGGATGCCGCCGTGGATGGCTGGTTATTGCCGGAGAGCCCCGCAAAGATGTTCAAATCCGGCTCCTGCAATGCTGTACCACTGATAGTATGCGCCAACTTGGGTGAGCTGGTTGGACCCGGGGGACTGGTCATACCATTTCTCATTCCAGCTTATATCGATATGCTTAATTCTGTTATCAGGCAGGGATGCAACGGGTATGCCTGCATCTTCGACCAGGTACCTGCTAACTGGAGGAAGCAAGGCGGTGTTTCGGTACATTCTATCGAGCTTCCGTACGTCTTCGGTGACTGGGATAATTCAACAGGATGGTGGAAGTCTATCGCTATGTTTGTTCAGCAACTTGGGGTAAAGAACACAAATATAGAGCTTACGGAAACCGACAGGATAGTATCCGAAACCATGATGGAATTATGGACTAGCTTTGCCAGAACCGGAGTCCCGAAGGCGAAAGGAGTCAAAAACTGGCCCGCATATTCTGCCAAGACTGACATGTACCTTTATATTTCAGGAACGCCGGAAGTAAAATCGGGCTTTTCGCGAGTAGGCCAGAAGTAAGCGGATTAGTCTAACTAGAGAGGAATGGCGTTTTGGGTAAATTACTGAAAGGCAAATCCGCTGTTTAGCCAGTGGAGGACGCGGTATAGGCAGGGGAATAAGCTGCAGCCCGTTCCCTGTGTAAATCTCTCGTATAAAGCCATTGAAGCCTCCGGTCGGATAGTATAAAGCAGTATATTGTGTGCCCATCAGTGGGGGACTAAATCTAAAGCATGCCGGTCAAATCTTCCAGTCCAAGCTCAATTAACTTGCTTCTGGTGGGCACTCCTTGGCTGATGTCCCAGCCGTGCTCATCGTAGTAATCATCGAGCGTTGCTTCAAAGTCATCCTGGGTAACCGGCTGACCAAAGTAGTCCTTGAGACGGCTCTCAGCCATTGCTTCAGCCCAAAGTCCCGGTAACTTATCGTCGTTCCTGTTGATGCCTTCTCTGGTGTTCAGGAGTTTCCCCAGATTCCAGATTCTTTCACCTTTTCTCTTAAGCTCCTCGGCAGTAACTTTGATGCCAGTCACTGTGGTGTACAGCTCAGCCAGCGTTCTCAGGCTGTAAATTTGCGGGATACCTGATGACCATGTTACACAGGTGCCCATCGCCCAATATACGCTTTCGGCATCTTCGACGTGTTTTGTCAATCTGCCGGTATTGAAACTGTCCTTACTGAATACTCTGTCTATATCTTCAGGGGACATCGCTATACCACGGCACCACTCCTGTATTCTTTCAATAGGTTGGTCGGGCATGATGGTTACTGGATGCAGCTCAGCGCCGGGCTTGGTATTCACTATCTCGGCAAATGTTACCGGACTCAAGGAACTCGTCCGGGCGTCGAAAAAAGTGGAAGTGCCCTTGATTATCTGGTAGCCGTCCTCATCCCTGTCCGGGTCTATTCCGAACCTGTCGGCAAGGGCAAACCATCCGTTCGCCATAACATCGCCTATACCGTCCCGGTTAATTATCTTATCTGTTAGTTCCAGAAAAGCCTTTGTGTTGCCCCTTTTTAATACCAGACCATCTATATCCCCTTCGGTAATTATGCCACGCTCATATATCCCGCTGAGAAATCTCAGCATTCCGATAATGGTCCTGAAATCGATACCGGCTCTGTCGCACACCTCGACAAGCCTCATCGCATTCCGATAGTCATTTATCCCTATCCATTCGCCAAAGAGCGTGTAATGAAAACTGGAGCCGAGTATGCCGCCGGCGAATTCACCGTCTTTAATAACATGTGTCGGTTTGCAGGCAAAGATACAATTGTGGCATCCGGACCTGCCAACTAATGTGTCGCTGGATATGTTCGCTGGGTAGTAAGTGTCCTGATGCTGGATCGGAGTTCGGCGTGACGTCATAGCTCTCTGCATTTGAAAGAAGCGGGAATTCATAGCTTCCCGAACGAATCCGGAAGCCATAATTTTTAGATTTTCTCTATCCCATACGTTTATTTTCCCGGTGCCGAGGACTATGATAGCCTTTAAGTTCTTGGAACCCATCACTGCAGCACCGCCGTTTCTACCGATGTGGGATTGCTTGTCAATCCAGCCGATTGAGTAAGGAATAAGGTTTTCCCCCGCTTTACCGATGGCGATTATGCCGCTGCCTTTGTAACGACCGGTCAGTTGGTCAGTTGTTTCATAGATATCCTTTTTGTCCCACAGGTCTGCAGCGTCACACACTTCCACATCTTCGTCTATTATCTTCAGATAGGCAGGTTTGGCAGATTTCCCTGTAATCACAATATGGTCGTAACCAGCCCTCTTCATCATTAGGCCGAAATAACGAGTCCCGCCACATGAACGCGGTACGTAATATTTTGTCTCATTTTTTGCCGCTGAGGCGACGGATTTCGTATGCATTTCTATTTTTGCGGCACCGGGGACTCCGGTGCCTATCAGGGGACCGGCACTGATGATAATCGGGTTCTCCGCCGATAAAGGTTCAATACCCGGTGATAGCATATCGCATAGCATCCTTTCGGCGATGCCGCAACCACCTATATATTTTTCAGCCATATTTAGGTCTAGCGGTTCGGTACTGCTTTTCCTGCTCGTCAAGTCTACACGTAGAATCTTCCCTGCATATCCGTAATATGACATTGTCACCCCCCTCATTTATACCGGGCTTTATCGGTCTTTTAAAAACTCGGAAGGATTACTCCCTGATTAAGTAAACTTTTTTGCAGGGCTTTGATATTGACATCTCTCACGCTTACTCCGCTGTCAAGCGCTATCGCCGCCGCGGTCCCGGCTGCCTGCCCGAAGCAGAGGCAGTGAGGAATCAGATTGAAGTGGGTGTTGACGGAGTCCTCGGACGAGAAAGCACGGCAGGCGACAAGCAGACCTTCGACATTTTTCGGCACCAGGCTGCGGTACGGAATATACATCTTGGGGTATCGGTGGGAAAGTTCACCCCGGTCATTACTGGCGAAAACAGCTATCGTATCCTCGAAAGGTTTGTCTGTGTTCATGTCATCCTCGGTCAGCACATATTCGCCGACTACCCGTCTGCCGCCGGTAGTACCGAGCTGCGGAGCTGTCTGCATAATGTAACTCTTTTCATATCCCGGGACGTATTTCTTGAGAAACTCCCAAGTGATGAGCGCTCTTTTCCGGGTATCGATGTCTATCCGCGTCATTTCTTCGACATCTGTCTGGTCTTCAGCGGGTATATGGGGGTGGAACCAGATCACACTTTCCTGGTCTTTCAGCAGACTGCGGAAGTGGCTGGCAAACCCGCGCTTCTCGGTGAGTTCTTTCATAAGTTCATTGTATTTCTCGGGCTGGGCTGCTTTGAACTCATCTTCTTTTGCGTTATCGACATTGGTTATCCAGAAGCAGAAAGCCAGGTTGGCAATCCTGCTGGGGCGCTTGATTTCTGTGATTACGTCGGCTCCGGAGGGTATCAGAAGGTCACCATCGCCGGTGGAATCGATTACCACTTTAGCAAGTACCGCCTGCCTGCCGGACTTACTTTCAAAGATAACGCCCCTGACCCTGTTCCCCTCCATAATAGGTTGTGTACCCCACGAATGGAGGTAAAGCTTTACTCCTGCCTCCTGTACCATATCATTAAGCTCATCCTTGAGCACCTCCGGGTCGACAAGGGCAGAATATAATACTATCTCTTTACCCAGTCTTTTATTATCACGCACGTAGAAATGACGCAGATTGGCCTTGAGATAATAATCGACCACTTTTCTTTCAGAAGTGCCCCAGTCCGATTTTTTAGGATATGAAACGGCTCCTCTGACGTCCAACCTGTCTATAATCTCCTGAACGATACCGGCAATATGCTGCTCTCCATAAATATCACTGAGGTTTGGTATGATATTGACCAGTCCTCCCGTAGCCATTCCCCCGAGGTGTCCATACCTTTCGATAAGCACGGTATCTGCTCCCGCCCTTGCCGCGCAGACGGCTGCGCCTATCCCTCCTGGACCTCCGCCGACTACCACCACGTCAGCCTCGTAACATACCTTCGTTTCCCTTGCAGGTTCTGTAATAGTTTTTACCGACAAATTCTTATTCATAATCGCACCTCGTTCCCATACTGATTTGTATACTCCACTAATCCGTAAAGCGCGGAGCCCCGGGAACGGCATCCTTCAGGGGTGGTTTCACCGGTTCTATTTCAGGAACGTCTGGTATTACCGGCAACAGCAGATGGGACGGGTGTTCGGCATCGTGGTAGATGGAAACCTCCGCTTTGACCGGTGACAGCGGTGTTTCCACGTATCCCGACGAACTGTCCCAGGTGGAGTATAAAGCATCATCACTGGCAATCTTCAGCCATATCCTGCATCCCTTTCTGAATGTTTTGAAGACAGGCTGCATTTCAATCTGGAATTCATATATCGTATTCGGCTTGATATCTTCAGGATTCCGATAAGGATGCCAGGGCATCCCCGGTCGGGACATACTCTCGTCAACCCGTCTATACTTGGCTTTCAGAGAGCCCCAGCTCCATATTTGAACTTCCCGAGGCGTCCACGGGTCGTTTACCTCCGGTTTAATTTCTGGACTACCGGTTACGGGATTCAGAGGCACGCCATCGGGTACCATCTCTCCCATCTTGACAAAGAACGACCAGTCGGAGGTGACTTCTTCAGTAGTGGAAGCGTAAAGGGTAAAACTAACAGGTCCCCATATCCTGAGGTCTTCTTCAAGGGGTGGCGAAAGATAGACAATATGCCGCGGCTTCTCTGGCGACCGTACGGGGGCGGTTATTCCGTATGAGGCTATCAGGGATGTATTCAGGCTGAGATTATGGTAAATGTCTGGTTTCTCCTTCCCCGGTGGAGTCCGGCTGAGATTCCCGTGTACCTCTTCTCCGGTTCTTCCACGCAGGTATAACTTCGTCCATTGTGTGCGTTTCAGGGGGAATTCGTTTTCGTACCGCCATTTACCGGTTCCGTTATCATAGATAGCCACTTCCGGTTCATCCATGATGCCGGTATCGATCCCCTTCAGCCAGTAGTCAAGCCAGCGGAGAATGTACTGGTTAAAGGAAGTGGTCTCAAATATCCAAGGCTGGTAATTCTCGTTTGTCCACGGAGTGATTATCAGTTTCTTGGGCGATTTTATATCAGCGTAGGAACGGAGGTGGTAAATTGCGTGAAGCCGGTTGGGAGTCTGAACCAGGTTAAGCACCGGGACTTTTATCTTCTGGATGTTTCTCCAGCCACGACCGTGTTCCCACCAGAACGGACCGTCCTCGACATGGGAGAAGATTTCAGCAATGACGTTCATCGGCGGTTCCTTGCCTTTGACGGGTCCCGGCCATATGGCTGCCATTATAAGACCTGACACCAGTTGTAGAACGAAAGGTCGGCGCAGAACTCCTCCCGGATAGCAGAGGCCGCGGTAGTTGTCTGTTGTCCCCAGCACCACCAGGGCTTTCAGATGCGGTGGATTCAGGGGGGCTGTTATCCACTGCATGACCCCGTATCCGGAAGCTCCCATCATGGCAACATTGCCATTGCACCAGGGCTGTGCGGCAATCCATTCGATGATGTCATAGCCGTCTTCCGCCGCAACTGAGCCGTGAAAGGTGAATTTACCCTGGTTAAACCCGCTGCCTCTCTCCGCAACCTGGACGCAAACATACCCATTCGGGCAGTAGAAAGACGGTCTGGCACTCTCGAAGAAGCGTTCCTTCTGGAATGGTGAGTAGGCAAGGATTGCCGGCCAAGGCCCCTTACCGACAGCGGGTCTGTATATATCGAGGGCCAGTCTTACTCCGTCACGCATCGGGGCAGGAACGTTTTTCTCAAGAATTACTCCTTCGGGGACGGGATTGGGATAAGTGATATTGTAATCATCCCTTTTCATTAACGACTCCTGAGTAATATAGTAGGTCTGATTTACTCCTGCAGGCTGCGGTTTTAAATGCCTATATATTAAACGAACTATCCAGTTTCAGCAAGTAATTTCGGGCGAGAAAAGGTTGCTCAAGTGGGCAGGACGACGGACATCACGGAGCCCATGCGAGAGATAGCCGGAAGAGCAAAGCCCATCGGTGCCGGCTGGGGAGACCCGGGTTCCTTGACCATACTCAAGTTCCTGCTCAAGCACTACTTCGACAGAGTTGCGCGAATACTCATTAGCGGTCTTTGAGTAACGACCTGGCTTTTTTGTTAATTCACACCTGACGCCGTAGTTTCCAGAGTAGATGGACGCGTCCTATTTATAAATTCTGCGGACTCTACTGCCCGCATTTCTTGCCCCCTGTTTTCATGATGCCATTCTTAAGACCTTTGAGCCGCGGATCTTACCGCTCTTTAGTTCGGTGAGCGCCTTATTCGCCTCTTCAAGCTTGAACTCCTGAATCTCAGGTTCAATGTGCATCTTGGCGGCTAAGTCCAGGAACTCTTCGGCATCCTGTCGGGTTACATTGGCTACGGTTTTAATTTCTTTTTCCAGCCAGAGGTGTTTCGGATAGTCCAGCTTCAGAAGAAATTCCTTATCTATTTCCTCTTTTCTGATAAGATTGATAACCAATCTGCCGCCCTTTTCCAGGTTTTCCAGGGCATACACGGTTGGTTTCCACGCCGGGGTGCTATCAATGGCGCAGTCCAGCTTTTCTGGGGTCTTGTCTTCAATATCCCCCACCCAGTCAGCCCCCAGCTTTCTGGCCAGCTCTCTCTCCGCAGGATTCCGGCTGATGGCGAACTTCTTGGAATGGGGGAACTTGAAATTGGCCATCTGGATTACCAGGTGGTGGGCTGACCCAAAACCATAAAGACCGAGGGTTTTGCCATCCTCCATACCGCTAAGCTTCAAAGAACGATAGCCGATTACCCCGGAGCACATTAAGGGAGCCGCTTTGACCAGGTCGGTAAAACTATCTGGAATTCTATGGAGAAAGTCTTCGGGGAATATCATGTATTCAGCGTAGCCACCGTGGGCATGGCAGCCAGTGCCCTGAAACCCCTCACACAGGTTCTCCCTGCCTTCCCGGCAGAAGCGGCAGTGGCGGCAACTGGAATATATCCAGGTGCCGCCGACTCGTTCCCCGGTTTTGAATCTGGTCACTTCAGCCCCAAGGTCTTCAACTATGCCCACCGGCTGATGTCCTGGAATTATTGGCAGTTTTGGCGGTGAGATCCTGCCCTCTATCTGGTCAAGTTCAGTACGGCAGATACCACAGGCAACAACCCTAACCAATATGTCTTTTGGCCCGGGCTTTGGAACTGGTAAATCAACCAGTTCGAGAGGTTCCGCTTTTAGTGGCAGGTCTTTCCGCTGTCGCCCTCTCCCTTCCAGCTCGATTTCGCAGATTTCCTTCAGAATCATTGCTTTCATTTCCCGATATCCTTTCTCCCATTCCTTTCGGCTGGACACGCGGAAACCCAGGATTATAGACTGGCACGATGTAAAACTCACCAGCGGGGTCTCCGCGGGAAGCCCGCCAAAGTAAAGAATACCACACCGCGAATCCCAAAAGAAATACTCCCAGCGAGGCATTCAGCCTCAAGCGCCCGCTGTCAGAGCGCGGGGGGTTAACTTCGAATTTAACCAGAGACGCCTTGTTCATCCCTGTTCCTAACCAAGGTCAGGCTAAGATGTGTTTGATGCTGTCAGACATAGTTGGTTCAAATACGCTAGCGTGACAGAGGTCGTAACAGACATGATTTCTGAGATTCCAGCCTTTATGCCTGACGCTATCGTTGTGTTGACGGTTGATTTCTGGTTTAATTAAGACACCATGGAGAAAGGAGATAAAAAAATGGCAAAAACAAAATACGGGAAATATATTTACAAATATGACTCAGAATTCCAGCATCCTCTGGGCCCCATGCTGGCACGGATGGACAGCAATACCTTTAAGGGATGCCAGTTCTATATGGTACACTGGATAATGCCGGGTAAAGAGGCTCTCTTCGAAGACAGACCGTATGCGGGTCACCCGCCGCATATCCACCGGGATGCCGAGCTCCTCTTCCACATTGGCACCGACCCGAACAATCCGCGAGACCTCGGTGGCGAGGCGATTATCTATCTTGGGCCAGAACTGGAGAAACATATAATCACGGAGACCTGCGTGATATGGATCCCGCCGAATTTCATTCATGCGCCGTGGAGACCTGTCAATACGAGAAGACCGTGGATATTCATCGAGGTAAACCAGGGTCCATTTCATACCGAGAAATCATTTAGACAGCTACTACCCAAAGATGAAAGGGAGAGAATAGACTGGGCTAACAGGTGGAAGGATGAGGGCTACGATTAGTATTAGAATGACATAAAATCATTTTCAGTTTTAATTTAAGGAGACTAGTATGGTAGGAATGGATAACCTGAAGAACATCGTGCGCGAGCCTAATGTTGTTGAGCTGAAGCCCTGGAAATCCATCCACGACGAAATTAGAGAGCCGATGGTTACGGGACTGGGGAATGTTGAGATCCCCGAATCTGTCCTTTCAATGGGTTTTGCCCATATCACCGAGCCGGTCTGCATGGGCTTGCCGACTCATAAACATCCCTTCGACCAGTGGGTCTACCTCATTGGCGATAGCAATAATTTCGCTGAATTGGACGCCGATATTGAAATGACGCTCGGTGATAAAATCGTTAGAATCAATTATCCCTGTTACATCTTCATCCCCAAGGGTGTCATGCATTGTCCTCTGGATGTAAAACGCGTTGGCAAACCTTTTATCTTTATTGATGCCAGGATTACTGAAGAGGCATCCGTACGCCCCACCAGTGTCAAGAAACACGCTCCGGTCAAGTACATTGCTAGAAAGAAAAACTAAACTTCGCTCGTAGACTCGCCCTTCTCGAGGATTGTTAAAATAGCCTCTCTAATTTGATATAATGCCCTCTGGCAAGCAGAGGTTCGCTGAAGTGTTTGCTGTCGAAGTAGACAACGTAACCAAGCGGTATGACCACCGGGCGGTGGTAGACGATATCTCTTTCTCGGTTAACCATGGCGAGATATTTGGGCTGATTGGGCCTAATGGCGCCGGTAAAACAACTACGATAAGGATGATGATGGACATTATCAAACCAGACTCAGGTAGTATCAGAGTCTTTGGTGAAACGCTGGGTGAGTCCACCAAGAACCGGATAGGATACCTACCTGAGGAGAGAGGTCTGTATAGAAAACTGAGCGTCATAGATTCTATCACCTACCTCGCTTCATTAAAGGGTATCAACCGGGAACTAGCCAGAGATAGAGCCAGCGAGCTGTTAAAACAGGTAGATATGCTGGCGCATCAGGAAAAGAAGATTGAGGCATTGAGTCGGGGCATGGGGCAGATTATTCAGTTCATCGTTACCATTGTCCACGACCCGGAGCTGGTAATCTTGGATGAGCCATTCGCCGGTCTGGACCCGGTCAATACTGAGTTGCTTAAAGAGATGATACTTGACCTGAGGAGTAGAGATAAAGCGGTGATTCTAAGCACCCACCGGATGAATGAGGTGGAGGAACTCTGTGACCGTGTTCTAATGATAGACAAGGGGAAACAGGTTTTGTACGGTGGTATAGCTGAAATCAAATCTAAGTATCAAAGTAATTCAATCCGTCTGGACTATCAAGGGCACCTTGCTGACATGCCGGGTGTTGTGGCGGTACATCACCATCGGAACTATGCTGAACTCATTCTCGATGCCGGGACAACGCCACACGAGGTTCTCAAGCAACTGGCGGCCACCGGTATTACGGTAAGGCGTTTTGAAATTATGACGCCGTCTCTCAACGAGATATTCTTAAAGATAGTCGGTAGAGAGGAATGAACAAGACGATATTGATAATCAGGCATGAATTCAAGCGGATGGTAACCAGGAAGCTATTTATCATCCTCACCTTAGCCTTTCCGCTACTTGGCCTGCTGGCAATAGGCCTTTCCCAGGTCTTCAGCAATATTAGCCGACCAGCTACCGAGGAGAAGGCGTTCGGTTATATTGATGAGGCTGGCGGGTTTGGCAGTTTTACCGAGCAAGAAGGGGTGTCCCTCATACCATTCGATACACAGGACTCAGCGACACAAGCCCTGATAAGGGGTGAGATTACCGAGTATTTCGTCATTCCCGAGGATTATCTTACCACCGGCGTAGTCTTTAGATATACCCTGGCGCGAGAGCTGGAGATACCGGATAGAACTCAGCGAGTGATAAATGATTTCCTAGTGAGTAACCTTTTGAAGGAGAAGATTACCCCACAAATCATCAACCGAGTAAAGGCGCCGATGCAACTGGTGACCACCAGACTTACCCCGACGGGAGAGATAGCCACCGAGCAAGGCGGGCCTGAAGCATTTGTCGTCCCGTACTTTTTCAGTCTTTTGCTGATGCTATCTATCTTCTTTTCTGCCGGCTATCTTCTTGAAGGGCTCAGTGAAGAGAAAGAAAACCGTATCATGGAGATATTGCTCTCGTCGGTCTCACCAACCCAGCTACTGGCGGGTAAGGTTCTCGGTCTCGGGGCTAGCGGGCTGATTCAGATACTTGTCTGGCTCGTCTCAGCACCCCTGCTCTTACGCATAGCCTCAGCGACAATAGGCGGTCTTATCAGTTCACTTCAAATTCCAACAAGCCTTGTTATCCTAGGTGTAGTATATTTTGTCCTCGGCTATTTATTGTTTGCCATACTCCTGGCAGGCGCTGGTGCCATCAGCCCAACCGTGCGCGAGGGACAGCAACTCTCCACGATATTCACTCTTGTTGCGGCATCACCGTTCTGGTTCCTTCCCTTTATCATCGAGAACCCTGGGCACACCATTGTCAAGGCGTTTACTGTCTTCCCTCTTACCGCTCCGGTAACAGTGATGGCACGGCTAGGCTTGGCTGACATTGCCCTCTGGGAACTGAGCCTCAGCATTGCCCTACTCGCTGTGTCTGTAGCTGGAGGACTACTTGTAATAGCCAAGGTCTTCAGGATATACCTGCTGATGTATGGCAAAAGGCCCGGCCTCGGTGAAGTCATTCGCAGTCTCAAGAATGCCTAACCCGTGATGTGAACGACCTTATCGCTATGGACAAACTTATATATAAGCTGGTAAGTAGTGATGATGAGTTAGAAGGGGCCTTCGCCGTCAGGAGGCAGGTTTTTGTGGAAGAGCAAGGTATCCCGGAAGACGTAGAATTAGATGAACATGACAGGGAAGCACTGCACATGGTGGCCAAGGACGGGGATAGGGTTATCGGCACTGCCCGGGTCCTGTTTTTATCCGCTGGGCTAGCCAAGATAGAAAGAATGGCTGTCTTAAAACCTTTCCGCCGTAGCGGAATCGGAAGGAGAATCATTTCCTTCCTGAGTGAAGAACTGAAGAATAGACAGATAAAGCAAGTGGTTCTCCATGCCCAATATCCCGTGGTTGCCTTCTACAAGGCGTGTGGCTTTGAGGAGGTAGGCTCACCTTTCTGGGAGGTTGGCATCAAACACGTAAAGATGCAGAAAGAGCTTTGACCCAAGACTGGCCCGATGGTAAAATGAGAAAATTTTGAATGCAATCTTAGGGAAAGGAGAAAGAAATGGCTGGAGGGTACATGGGAAAACTCCTGTTCGTGAACCTTTCGACGGGACAGATAAAAGAGGAAACACCCGACGAGAAGCTCTATCGAAATTTTATCGGGGGCTATGGTATTGGTGCCAGGGTTCTTTACAGCCGACAGAAGGGAGGGGTTGATGCGCTCGGACCAGAAAATATCCTGGGACTGGTTACCGGTCCGTTTACTGGCAGTCCTGCCATTGGTGGCGCCCGCTATCAGGCAGTGGGGAAATCGCCGCTTACCGGTGGGTGGGGAGATGCCAATTCCGGAGGGGATTTTGGCCCTCATCTCAAGTTTGCCGGCTATGATGGCGTGTTTTTCGCCGGCATTTCCGAGAAGCCAGTCTACCTCCTGATTGACAATGGTAAAGCCGAATTGAGAGACGCCTCTCACCTCTGGGGAAAAGATACCTATGAGACTGAGGACACGCTGAAAACTGAACACGGTGGGACCGCCAGTGTTGTTTGCATAGGGCCGGCGGGAGAGAAACTCTCCCGCATTGCCTGCATCATCTCCCATAAAGGAGATGCGGCCGGGCGGTCGGGACTGGGGGCGGTGATGGGCTCCAAGAAACTCAAGGCGGTGGTCGCTAGGGGAGACAAGAAGGTACCTATAGCCGATGAGGAGGCAGCTAATAAAATAAGGCAGGAGCAATTGGAGGGGCTGAAGAAGACCCCATTTTTGGAGCGATTTCACCAGTATGGCACCAGCGGGCACGGCGACACCTCAGCCCATAGCGGCGATACGCCGGTCAAGAACTGGGGAGGTATCGGTGTTATTGAATTGCCTGATGTCTCGGGTCTCCACAGGGACAAAATGATAGCCAATGTAAAAAGCCGGTTTGGTTGCTGGCGCTGTCCGGCTGCCTGTAAAGCCAGCCTGAAAGAAGGGACCGGCGAGTACAGGTACCCGGAAGGTAATCAGAGGGTGGAATATGAGACCATCGGGGCGTTTGGTGCTAACTGTCTTAATACTAATGCTGAGGCAATAGCTATGGCTAGTCACTGGTGCAACAGCTATGGGATGGATACCATCTCCGCCGGGACCGTTATCGCTTTTGCCATGGAGTGCTATGAGCACGGTATCATTACTGAGGCGGATACGGATGGCATTCAGCTCACCTGGGGCAACCATCGGGCACTTGTCGCTATGGTGGAGAAAATGGTGAAGCGTGAAGGCTTCGGCGATGTCTTGGCTGATGGCGTGAAGCTAGCCGCCGAGAGGATTGGCCGGGGAGCCAAGAAATATGCGGTACATATCGGGGGTCAGGAGCTGGGGATGCACGACCCTAAGCTTCCTGGACTGCGCCACGCCGGAATGGCTTCTGTCGCTGCATACAAGATGGATGCTACCCCCGGTCGGCACACGCAGGACTTCGGGCCTTCCAGCTTCATGAGCCACCTTGTCAACGCCACAGGTAACTGCATGATAATCTTCGGAATGGGAATGGACCGTGGTACCTATGCTGAGAAAATGATGAGGGCTATAACCGGGTGGGACTGCTCGTTGAATGAACTGCTTAAAGCAGGCGAAAGGATTGCCAATATGAGGCATGTCTTCACCTTGCGAGAGGGCATCAATCCTCTGGAACGCAAGGTGCACGGCAGGATAATTGGCCGACCTCCTCAGAGTGATGGGCCTTTGGCTGGGGTGTCGCTGGACATTGAAGCGGAAACATACTGGAACCTGGGGGCCCTTGATTGGGACCGGGTGACAACTAAGCCGAGTCGGAATAAACTGCTGGAACTGGGCTTGGATGATGTGGCTGAGGAGCTCTGGCCGCCGCAGCAAATGCCCAGATTCAGGCCCGGGTGATATTGCCGGACGATTCAATGCCAGCTCTGGAGAAGATAGCAGGTAGAGAAAACGGCCGCGCTTTATAAGTTCAACGTCAATGGCATTTTCTACTTTGACGGCGATGAGAAAAGCATGCCGTTGTGGTCTGTCGACCGGTACACGTTAAGGCGGAGGCGAGAAAGGGTGCAGGGGGACAGGTTATTGCCGCACAAGTTGCGGAAGAAGCTAAGATTTGCTAAACTAGGCTGAGCTGGAGACAGGGGGCCGTTAGCTCAGTAGGCAGAGCACCTGACTTTTAATCAGGTGGTCGCAGGTTCGAGACCTGCACGGCTCACCAGACTCAGTTGAGGGCTTCCAGAACGGCGGAATTCCCCGAATCAGCGTGTCACTCTTTAACTCACACTCTTGTAAATCTTCAGCTAGGGATAGCAGATGTTCGGTTGGATGCCTTCACGCCGGCAGAGGTCTCTAATGGGAGTATCGCGGCGGAACCCCTCAAGTACAGGTCAGGAACCGGGGTGCCACTTCCGGAATATCCCTATGAGCCAGGTAGACCTTACCTCGCCTTTGGGCTGGAACCCCCTGAGCACAGCCGATGACACAACCCCCGTGTCCCGTGTCATGCCGCTGGCCTGCTCCGGTGATGGGCGGTGATGCCAACATGGACGGCAAGGTGAATGCCCTTGACATTACGAGGGTGGAAAGAATAATCGCCGGGCTAGACCCTATCACATATGTGAGGTAAGAATAGATGCTTAGGAGGAGTGTTGGGCAATAGCTCGGTTACCTTTACAATGGACGTCTGTTGGCATATAATTGAAAGTGCGTAAGAGGATGCTACGGCGTTACTGGATGAGGTATTACCAGCGGGAAAAGTGTTCGAAAAACGCCGATTTTGTCAACTTTAACTAAAACTGGGCAAAGAATTGAAACTTAGCTTCGCAGGAGTGTAGCTCAGTCTGGAAGAGCAGCGGTCTCCAAATTGTGTGTATTTACGCTTGCATAGCTAAATTGATTTTTCACCACATACCGTTTTGTATCTAGCATACCCTTTTGTTTTAAGGTGTTTTAATCAGTTTAACGCAAAAATAACGCAAATTTTTAGCTTCGGTTTATTCAATTGTTAAGGTACAATGCGAGCGTTTGACAACACTCATTTTATGGCGTATTGTCTATGTAAAGGGGGGTAAGAATATGGCAGAATATGAATTATGCTTTAGCTTGTGGGAAAAGGGTAAGCAGGCACCGAAGGCCGAGGGAAACCTTGCGGATTTCCTAAGTGACCCACTTAAATGGGCAACTGAAGAATTACAGAAGGAATTGCAAAAGGACTTTGTAAACATTGAAACAGCAAAGTTTTTTAACGAGATTATCATTTTCATTAACGCTAATAAGAATCTACTCATGCCAAAGGAATATACTGTTAAAATTCTGGCAAGGGAAAAGCAGGATAGGTAGAATTACCCTCACCGCTCCGAATACCCGCCTAGAATCGCATTGTAGAGCGTCATTCTAGGCTAAGAATGTGGGTTAGGGCAACCGCCGGAACTAACCCTACCATATTCTCTAAAATATCTATAGTCCGCAATCTCTTTAGCTTGCTCCGCCGTCCACCATCTTGACCGCCTTAAATTCAAGCTCCGGTGCGCTTTGGGGATTAGATTTTCCTTTTCCCAATAAAACAAGGTTGATTTACTGATTCCAAGTGCCTGGCACAGCTCATGCGGTGTGAATCTTTTAACCAATTCCATAGATATTACCTCCTATATTCCTGTC
>DAOUCV010000060.1:0-1735 GCA_034432095.1 Dehalococcoidales bacterium | reverse complement strand
GTGAAAACGGCCGCGCTCGGTTACTTCGGTGAGTATGGTTTCTGGCCAAGCAGCTCGGAGGTATTAAGGGACACAGGGTATTACAAGGGCGAACTGAAGGCTGTGTACCAGATTGACGGCTGCGGAACCGCCGCTGGGAACTGCACCGGTGCGGATGGCTGGGGGTGGGTGTACAATGTGACCTCGCAAACCTGGCCCGACTCGATTTCATTCCAGGACGGAAGCCCGGGTGAAACCGGACAACACGGTACGTGGAAGAGAGCGTCGCCGTAACGGTGTTGATGCGGACGCACGCGTCACGGGACCGGCTTACCGGCGGAGTTGCGCAAAGCGGCTCCGCCGGTAAGCGTTTTTATACGTAAGTAGTCAGTATTTAGCAATCGGTAGTCAACATTCTGAGGGAAAATCCCAAGCACCAAACACGAAGCAGCAGCGAAATTCAAGAGTGAAAGATCAAAAATCAAAATGACAAAGCAAGGTCCGAAGAATGTGGTGCAGCGACAACAGATTGGGTGTCATAACCCCCTTAGTCCCCCTTACTCTAAGCAACTGTCTTGGCACTGGGCAGAGAGGCATCAGGAAAGGTGGCATGATTACAAGACCAATAGGAGTTATGTTTCAGCATTGCGTTCAGTATGGTAATCAACTTGTGCATGCAAGCGGTAAGAGCCACTTTCTTGTCTTTACCACCGGCTATCAGACGCTGGTAAAAAGCCTGAATAGCGGGGTTAAAACGTGCTGCGCTAAGAGCTGCCATATACAGGGATTGTCGGACCTTACATCGTCCACCCCAGATACTGCGCTCACCCCGATGTTTGCCGCTATCCCTGTTGAGTGGCGCAATACCTACCAGAGCAGCTATCTTTTTGCGATTCAAGACACCCAATTCGGGAAGCTCAGCGATAAGGGTAGCAGACAACACCGGTCCCACTCCAGGAGTGCTCTGCAGGAGTTTATTCTTTGCCCGCCATACCGGGTTTTCCTTTATCCTCTGGCTAATATCCTTGTCGATGTTAGCAAGCTCCCGCTTCAACCACTCAATGTGAGCATGAATTCGCTCTTTCATAGCCTTATCTCTGGTAGCTCTAGCACGGTTGGTCTCCGCGATTATCATCTCTCCCAGTTGACGCCGGCGTGTAACCAATGCCCTCAGTTTATGGGCATCCTCATCCGGCAAAGGACGCACTTCTGGCTGGATTGTCGCAGCGTAGCGAGCCAGTACCTTAGCATCTACTTTATCTGTCTTTGCCAATATGCCCATAGACCTGGCGAAATCTCTGATTTGCCGAGGGTTAATTACCGCCACCGGGAGATTAGCTTCCTGCAAGGCAACATAGAGAGACACTTCCATACCACCAGTAGCTTCCATTACAATTATTGCCGGATCTACCTGCTTGAGCCAGCCTGTAGCTTTAGCAATGCCTGCCTCGTCATTCCCAACGCAGCACATCTCACCTGTAGAATACATGACCATGTCCAGACTTTCTTTAGATACATCAACACCTACATACTCTTTACTCTTTTGCATCTCATACTCCTTTCTCTCCTGATTGTCCCGTCCTCGCGGAGCGATTCGGGCTCATATTGTTCATATGGCCCGCGCAACTGTTCGGGCTTTTGGAGAACCGAGGCGAGACGACCACGCTTAGGGACGGTCTTTCCAGACCAAGGGGGAAACGGTCTGTCTCGCCCCTCTTGTATATCAGGATAACATATCGTTAAGATACGAGGGGGA
>DAOUCV010000059.1:0-8991 GCA_034432095.1 Dehalococcoidales bacterium | reverse complement strand
TGGATTGAGAACAAGCAAGTCGTGTCGGTCACCCCCAGGCCTGAGTTTAAGCCCTTCTTCGACCTGGAATATCAGGGAATGCCGGAGGCTGTAGTGCACATCGGACATCGACGAGAGGCGGAGCCTCTACAATTATAGGGCGGCAAAGCGGGGCGAAGTCCCTCTTACAAACTATATCCCCCTCCCTTTCATGAGGGGAGAGGGACAAAGGGTGAGGGTAAAAGAATCTAATGGTAGTGAAGACTCTTATACTACGTGCACCCGGCACAAATTGTGATGCTGAAACGGTCTTTGCCTTCCAGCAGGCAGGGGCGATAGTCTCTCTGGTTCACGTTCACCGGTTGATTCGCCGTGAAGAACGACTCGCCGATTACCAGATAATGGTTATTCCCGGCGGTTTTACCTATGGTGATGACATCGCTGCGGGAAAGGTACTGGCCAATGAACTGAAGTTGCGGCTTGGCGAAGACATAGAGAGGTTTATCGAGAGTGGAAAGCTGATTCTGGGAATCTGCAATGGCTTTCAGGTGCTGGTGAAGGCCGGTTTTCTGCCCGACCTATCGGCCGGTGGTTTACCCCGATTAACCCTGGCGGCCAATGATTCCGGAAAATTTGAGTGCCGTTGGGTCTACCTGAGGGTGAATAAACAAAGCCCCTGTGTCTTCACCAAAGGAATAGAGAGACTCTATCTGCCGGTGGCTCACGCCGAAGGCAAGCTGGTTCTCCTTGGCAACCTATCAGATGGTAATATAGCCCTATATTACACTGACGAACGGGGAAATGTCGGCGCCGGCTATCCCTATAATCCCAACGGCTCAGCGGGTGATATCGCCGGTATTTGCGATGCATCAGGGCGTATTTTTGGCTTGATGCCCCACCCTGAGCGCCATATCCGAGGGACTCAGCACCCCCAGTGGACAAGGTTTGGTGCCAGAGAGTATGGGGATGGCTTCCAGATTTTCCGTAACGCGGTGGCGTGGGCTAAGAATCTATAGGTAGAAACCTTATTCCGGGACTCCAAGAGGAGGTTTAAGCCCCTCTTCGTGGTATAATTAAGCTAGGGTGCTGACCATGCACGAAGCGATGCTCTACGAGAAATTACCAGGCTCCAGAGTTCAGTGCCACACCTGCCAGTGGCGCTGTAAAATAGGCGTGGGCAAATTTGGCGTCTGCGGCATGTATCAGAACAGGGAGGGGACGCTATATAACCTGAACTATGCCTTAGCCTCGTCGGTAGCGGCTGACCCTATTGAAAAGAAGCCCTTGTTCCACTTCTATCCCGGTAGCTTGGCTTTCTCCCTGGGTACCCTTGGCTGCAATTTCCACTGTAAGCACTGCCAGAACTGGGAAATTTCTATGGCAGACGGCAAGACGGCAACTCGAGGATGTCAGGAGTTGATGCCTGACGCTGAAATAAAAATGGCGCTGCGCTACCGGTGTCAGGGTATTGCCTGGACTTATAACGAGCCGGCTATCTGGTTTGAATATACCCTTGACTCAGCCAAGCTGGCGAAGAAGAACAACCTGTATACCGTCTATGTGACCAACGGCTACTCCACCCCTGAGGCGCTGGATACTATCGGACCATACCTAGATGCCTGGCGAGTAGATATCAAGGGGTTCTCTGATTCATTTTATCGTGAGCTGGCCAAAGTTTCCCACTGGCAGAAAATACTTGAGGTTACCAAGCGGGCTAAGACCAAGTGGAATATGCATGTTGAAGTGGTGACCAACATCATACCTACAATGAATGACGATGACCAGCAGCTTGAGGGTATTGCTAACTGGATACGGGATGAGCTTGGTGAACTGACGCCGTGGCATGTGACCAGATTCTATCCTCATCACCAAATGATGCATTTACCCCCCACCCCGGTTACTACCCTGGAGCGTGCCTGTGAGATTGGGCAAAAGGCTGGGCTCAAGTTCATCTATGCCGGCAATGTCCCCGGGCACAAGAGCGAGAGCACGGTTTGCTACTCCTGTGGTGGGCTTGTCGTGGAGAGGTTTGGCTACCAAACTAGAGTGGTAGGTCTGGAGGGTTCAAAGTGCCGGTTCTGTGGTGCCGAGCTCAATTTCAGGTCAGAAAATAAGGAGAGTTGAAGAGAGGCGAAGCCTCTCTATCTATAGGGCGTTAAAGGGACGAAAGTCCCTCTCATAAAATTTTCTCCTCTCCTTTCAAGGAGAGGGGGATAAAAGGGGTTCCCAGAAAAATCAAAGATTTTTCTGGGTGCTTAAAGGGGGTGAGATTAATGATTAGAAACTCAGTTGTCGCCGGGCAGTTCTATCCGGGTTCACCTACCGAGCTGAGGTCGATGATTAGAGAGATGGTCGATGAGAAAGCGACCAGGGAAGAAGTAATTGGCTTGGTTTTACCCCATGCCGGGTATATCTATTCTGGTCCGGTAACCGGGGCGACTATCTCCCGAATCAAATTCAAGGATACCTTTGTCATTATCGGTCCCAATCACACCGGGGGTGGCAAGCCTCTCAGTATTATGACCGAAGGCGTATGGAAAACACCGCTGGGCGAAGTAGAGATTGATTCGGGGCTGGGCAAGCAGATTCTGGCAGCTTCCAGATACTTACAGGAGGACTACAGGGCCCATCAATACGAGCACTCTATTGAGGTTCAACTCCCTTTTTTGCAGTATTTCAAACCGGACATCAAGCTCGTGCCCATCGTCCTCAGCTATGCCAGTGGGGATATGTATAAGGAAGTCGGCAGGGCGCTCGCTAAAGCGATTAAGCAGCTAAATCGAGAGGTGGTAATCATCGCCTCCAGTGATATGACCCACTATGAGCCACAGGAATCAGCCCGGAGTAAGGACTCCCGGGCGATAGAAGCTATGCTGGATTTGAACGAGGACGAACTGATAAAGCGTGTCCGGGAATTCAATATCACCATGTGTGGCTACGCCACTGCGGTCAGCCTCATCTGTGCTGCCAAGGAGCTGGGTGCCAAAGGAGCGGAGCTGGTTAAATATATGACCAGCGGTGATACTACCAACGATTATAGTAGCGTGGTAGGCTATGCCGGGATAATCATCACCGGGATGTCCCCTCTGGTGAAATTAGCCAGGGAGACGGTAGAGACCTATGTCAGGGAAGGGAAGATTCCTGAGCCGCCGAAGGAACTTACCCCTGAGATGAAGGAGAGGGCAGGGGTGTTTGTTTCCATTCACAAGCTTGGCGACCTGCGGGGTTGCATCGGCACCTTTGAACCGGCGACGAATAATGTCGCTGAGGAAGTTATTGCCAACGCTATCAGCTCAGCTACCCGGGACCCGCGCTTCCCCCCCATTGCCCCCAATGAGCTTAAAGACCTTGACTACAGCGTGGACGTCTTGACAACACCTGAGCCTATTGATGGTATAGAGCAGCTTGACCCCAAGAAGTACGGTG
Organism: Dehalococcoidales bacterium; assembly: GCA_034432095.1. Lineage (GTDB taxonomy): Bacteria > Chloroflexota > Dehalococcoidia > Dehalococcoidales > UBA2162 > DAOUCV01. The sequence continues at coordinate 5,586 of DAOUCV010000059.1, read as the reverse complement.
TTATTGTGCAGTCGGGCTGGCGGCGGGGCTTACTCCTCCCCGACCTTGAAGGGGTGGACAGCGTGGAACAGCAGATTTCCATCTGCCGGCAGAAAGCCGGCATCGCCCCCGACGAACCAATAAAGCTCTATCGGTTTCAGGTGAAGAGGTATAAGTAAAGGGCGGTAAAGAGGGGCGAAACCCTTCTTATATACTCATTTTCCCCTCTCCTTTCAAAGGAGAGAGGGATCAAGGGGGTTCCCAGAAAAATCTTTGATTTTTCTGGGTGCTTAAAGGGGGTGAGGATGGAATGGATATGTTTGAGAGGCAGTTTGAGGAGCTAAAAGGGCGGCAGGCACCGCTAGCCACCAGGATGAGACCAGCCACCTTCCAGGAGTTTGTCGGTCAGGAGCATCTGGTAGGTGAAGGGCGGGTGCTGAGGAAGGCTATTGAAGCGGGGCGGATACCATCAATCGTTCTCTGGGGGCCGCCGGGTAGTGGCAAGACTACCCTGGCTTATGTCATCGCCAATACCACCGATTCACACTTCAGCCCGATAAGTGCGGTCAGTGCCGGCGTGGCTGACCTGCGCCGCATAATAGAGGAGGCTAAAGAACGTCGCCGGCTGTACCAGAAGAAAACTATCCTGTTTATCGATGAGATTCATCGCTTCAATAAGTCCCAGCAGGATGCCATCCTGCCGTTCGTCGAGGATGGCACCGTCACCCTCATTGGTGCCACTACCGAAAACCCGTCCTTTGAGGTTACTTCGCCTCTCCTCTCCAGGTCTCGGGTTCTTACCTTGAACCCTCTTACCGAGGAGGAAATTCGGCTAATCATCCAGAGGGCGCTGGAGGACAAAGATAGGGGGCTGGGAGAGCTAAACGTAGAGCTAACTCCCGATGCTGCGAGCCATCTTATCAGGATGTCAAAGGGGGATGCCCGGATCGCCCTCAATGCCCTGGAGATGGCCGCCCTGAGTACCCCACCCGAGGCTGACGGAAAACGCCGTATCTTACTGGCTACCGTTGAAGACGCCCTTCAGCACCCGGCTCTGCTCTACGATAGGGCGGGCGACCAGCACTACGACCTAATCTCTGCCCTGCACAAGTCGCTACGAGGCTCAGACCCGGACGCTAGCTTATACTGGCTGGCAAGGATGCTGGAGGCAGGGGAAGACCCTCTCTACATTGCCCGTCGTCTGGTTCGCTGTGCCTCAGAGGATGTCGGTATGGCTGACCCTCAGGCACTGGTGGTGGCTATGGCGGCTCAGCAGGCTGTCCACTTCATCGGTATGCCTGAGGGCAATCTGGCTCTAGCTGAAGCCGTGGTCTATCTGGCGACAGCCCCCAAAAGTAACTCGCTCTATCAGGCTTATTCCCGAGTGCAACAGGATATTAAGCAGGGCTCACCCGACTCAGTGCTGCTACACCTGCGCAACCCGGTAACACCGCTGATGAAGCAGATGGGTTACGGCAAAGGGTATAAATATGCCCACGACTACCCCGGACACTTCATTGAGCAACAGAACCTGCCTGACTCACTTCAGGGGAAGCAGTACTATACGCCCACTGACCAGGGATACGAGAAGCAGATTACCGCCCGGCTCAGAGCCTGGTGGCAGGGAAAGAAGAAAACGGGCGAAGCTGAGAACGAGAAGCCGGAGTGAAGTCTCTTCCTACTTTTTCAGCACTTCATACAAGCGTGCCAGGTTCATGCGGGGTATCATTTTTGCCATAGGCTCGGTCACTAGTTTTATGCCGAAGCGTTGGAGGAGGGCGGTATTTTCTTGAGCTTCCTCCAGGCTCATCCCCTGCTTAATAGCCGTAGTGGCGGCATCTATCCATGCCTGAATCAAGGCACTCATCTCCGGGAGGTAACTCCGGTCGCAGACCTTGCCGTGCCCGGGAACCACAAAATCGGCATCCAGTTTCTGAAGTCGCTTGAGCGAGTCTAGCCACTTGTAGGGGACGGCTTGCCGGAGGAAAGGCTGTGTTTTATAGACTACGTTGTCGCCAGTGAACACCACCTTCTCTTCAGGGACAAAGACTGCCACTTCATAAGGGCTGTGTCCGGGCAGGTGGATAAGCCGAAAGGTGTGGTTACCGAGATAAAGGGTCAGCCGCTGGGAAAGGGTGATGGTAGGCGGGCGATAGCGGTATCCTTCCAGTAGGTGGAGGCTATCAGGAGCCATCTGCCGGGTCATTTCCTTCAACTGCTCTACTGAGGAGGCTAAAATCTCCTCTCTGGTGCCTTCGTGAGCCACTACCGTACCCTCAAAGAAGTAGTTCCCGGTGATGTGGTCGCCGTGGGGCTCGGTGTTTATCAGGTAGCGCACCCGACCGTGCTTGGCAATCTCATCACGCCACTTTATTGCCTCGGCGGGAACCTGGGGGGTGTCAATCATGACTACCCCTTCTTTGGTGACGACGAAGCTGGTATTACAGCCTCGAAACCCGGTTTCCACATAGACATTTTCGGTAATCCTTTGCATTATTCCTCCTTCAAAATTCCATCGGGGCTGGTTAAGTTGTTCGGGTATTAATCTGTTTGTGGTATTTTTTCGTCCTTCTGTCCCCCTGTTCAATCATGCTTTTAATGACTCCGTAGAATTCTTCTGGTTCTTTATCTAGTGATAGCTTCTCCATGGGGCACATATCTTCTCCGTTGGGTTGTTGAATATAGGGTACAATTTTGGTGATGTGGTATTTGATGCCATATTCCTCTAAGGTCTTGACGGCGAGCTGACTGCCTAACGGGCTGAAAATCTCCTTACAGTTAGCCTCAACAGATAGTAGAGCCGATGCGTTACCCATTATCTTGTCAAAGACTGTTACCCCGCGGCGAGATGGAGCCAACCTCTCAATATATTCAAGTAGGGGGAGCAGCCCGTCCTTAGATGATGAGAAGAGTAGTTGGCTATCCTGGTATACCCGCAGACTATCGGCACTTACCAGAAATTCATTGAACAAAGGCATGTACATTGGTAGTTACCCTTGTAAGGATAAACCTGTGGCTCTCTAGCTGTCAAGCTTGACAGACTAAGGTCGGCTTCAGACAGATTTTGCTTGGGAGAAAAATGATGGAGGGCATTTTGCAAAATGCCCTCCATCCTAGTCTGGTCTCTCGAGCCCAACTCACTTGCGGTGTTCACCACCGCAGTAGACCTCTTCTCTGTAAGACTGGTCTCAACTCACCCGACCGAGTCGGGTTCGAGTTTCGGATGCCCTGCCTAGCAGGGCATCAACAGTCAACCTGCCACACCCCCAATATTGCGTGAAGCCTCATGATTCACCTCCCGAAGCAAAATTCGAGCGGTAACATGTAGCTTCTAAATTAATTTAAGCACAATCAATGCCAGCTGTCAAGTTTGGGGGAGGAGACTTTAAAGAGAGGCTTCGTCCCTCTTTAGAGTCTCCTTCTATCGCCCTTCGCAATTCTATGCTAGAAAGTGTATAATTGATTAGTCAACATAACATAAGAAGCGTTGATACGAGGTGCGATATGACGGATAAAACAGACCGGCTAATGATATTTATTGACGGTAGTAACCTATACCATTCCCTTAAAGGGTATTTTAAGAGGACCGATATAGACATAGGTAAGTTCTGCCAAAAACTCCAGGGTAAGCGCCGGTTGATAAGAATCTATTACTATAATGCCATAGTGGGGCGCAAAGAGGAGCCGGAGCGCTATCAACACCAGCAGGCCTTCTTTGCCAGTGTTAGGGCCATACCCTATTGCGAGCTACGTTTAGGGCGTCTAGTCTACTTCAATTGGCCTAATACGCCACCTCTGGAGAAGGGGGTTGATATACAATTAACCACTGACCTGTTAACCCACAGTTTTAAGAATAATTACGACGTGGCAGTTCTTGTTGCCGGGGATAGCGATTATGTAGGTGCCCTGCAGGCGGTAAAGGATAACGGGAAGAATGTAGAGGTGGCGCTGTTTGGCAAAGAGCGGACCTCCCGGCCATTAAGGGAAGTAGCTGACAGAGTGATAACTATAGACGGCCGACTCTTGAGAGGTTGCTGGAAATAACTGAACCGTCCTACCTTGTTTCGGCAATGACAAAGGCGATAGCATATTCCTTGGAATCGGACAGACTGATAGCTAGCTTACCCAGCCCGAGAGCAACAGCTCTATTTTGTGCTTTACCGTACAGATGGACTAACGGCTTGCCACTAGGTTCGGTTACTATCTCAATCTCTTTCCAGCTTATCCCCCTTGCTCCAGTGCCAAGGGCTTTCATCACTGCTTCCTTGCCAGCAAAGCGGGCAGCCAGAAGCCCGGGCTTTCGACGGCTGAGACCGAGTTCCAGCTCAGTATATAACCGACGGAGAAAGCGTTCCCCCCAGCGTGCTATAGCTTCTTCAATACGAGCAATTTCTATTATATCTACACCAATATAATGCATCGTCTATAATATGTGCCTAGCCATCCGGTTAGAAATATATTTTAGCACTAACCCGGGTCAATTATAAACCATTGAGATAGTGGCTAAAAGGTGGTAGCCTATTACTGGGGGGTGTGGTACTTTGAATTATTATATTGGCACATCAGGCTGGCATTATGAGCACTGGTGGGTGAGGTTTTATCCCGAAAAGCTTGCTAAGACAAAGTGGCTGGAATTTTATGCCAGTCATTTCGCCACAGTTGAACTCAACAATAGTTTCTACCGCCTGCCTTCAGAGGCGGCTTTTGCTGTCTGGCGAGATTCTACTCCACCCAATTTCACCTTTGCTGTCAAGGTGAGCCGTTTTATCACTCACATTAAGCGGCTCAGGGATACCGGAGATGCCGTAGATAAGTTTATCACCAGAGCTAAAATCTTGGGTGATAAGTTAGGTCCGCTCTTATATCAACTGCCACCTAATATGCACCGCAATGACGAACGATTGCAATCATTCCTGTCTACTTTACCCCGGGGACTGAGACATGTAGTTGAATTTCGGCACCAGTCCTGGCTTGAGGAAGAGGTTTTCCAGGTTTTACATAAATATAATACAGGGTTCTGTGTCTTTGATATGCCATCCATGACTTGTCCCCTGGTGGCGACAGCCGATTTTGCCTATATCAGATTTCACGGTAGCAGCGGTCTCTACTCAAGTTGTTACTCCGATGAGGAATTAGCCGCCTGGGCAAGAAGACTGGCTAATCTAGCCAGGAACCTGAAGGCAGTCTACATCTATTTCAATAATGATGCCGAAGCCTTTGCCGTGAAGAATGCCCTAACACTCGGTACTTTCCTAAAAATTGAGAGCACAAATGGGTGACGCTTTAAAAGCTCTGGACACGAGCCTCGTTTTTTTGCTAACATTTTTCTGGTAAAGTGGGGGGAGTGCCGGAACTGGCAGACGGACCAGACTTAGGATCTGGGGCAGTAATGCGTGGGGGTTCGAGTCCCCCCTTCCCCACCATTCGTAACAGTTCCCGAACCAGCGGTATTCCGGGCAATTAGGGCAAAAGGTGCGTTGAGTTCAGCCCCAGTTATCTTGCCTTCCTTCACGTAGACCCGCTTGAGCACGGTCTCGCAAAGGAGCCGCTTCTCATCGTAGTTGCCATTCTCGAAGAGGAAGTCTAACTGGGTGGCGAGCTCCAGGG
>DAOUCV010000058.1:0-25039 GCA_034432095.1 Dehalococcoidales bacterium | reverse complement strand
TCGCCGTACAGTGTCAAAGCCAGAGTTCTCGGAATTGGTGTCGCCGTCATCACCGAAACATGAGGATTAAAACCTTTTTGACGCAGGGCGGAGCGCTGTTCTACCCCGAACCGGTGCTGCTCGTCTATTACGGCTAACCCCAGTCTGTGGAACGCCACTTCCTGCTGGATGAGGGCATGGGTGCCGATAACGATATCTACATCCCCAGCCAGAATTGATTGCTGGAGTTCACGTTTCCTCGCCGGGCTGATAGCCCCAATAAGGAGCGCCACCGTAACGGGACGAGGTAAAAGCCCAGAGTAGCGGTGCAGATAGTCCCCCTTCTCTTCCAGGGTCCCGCCTCTGGATAAAAGCTCACAGATAGTGGCAAAATGCTGCTCAGCCAGAATTTCCGTCGGTGCCATAAGAGCTCCCTGATAGCCGTTCGCCGCTACCATAAGCAGGGCGGCGGTAGCCACCACTGTCTTACCGCTGCCCACCTCCCCTTGCAGCAATCGGGACATGGCGCGCGGTTTCGCCAGGTCAGCCAGTAGCTCATTAAGGGCTCGATGTTGAGCTGGAGTCAGTTCAAAGGGCAGGGACTTTAAGAAGGCTTCCAGCACCGGCTTCTTGGTACTGATTGGGTTACCCGGCTGACCTTCCTGCCAGTCACGCTTTTTGCTCAGCACGCCAAGTTGAAGGAGGAAAAGCTCGTCAAAAGCCAGGCGCACCCTTGCCCTGTCCTTTAATACTTCATCGTCAGGGAAGTGAGCCTGGCTTATGGCTTGGGGTAGCTCCAGCAGGTTGCACCGCTCTCTCAACTCTTGAGGCAGGAAGTCCTCCACCTGCCATGCCCACTGGTCAATGACCTCCTTCATCAGTTTTCTCACCTGGCGGGGCTTTAGGCCCTGAGTGAGGGAATAGAGAGGAACCAGACGACCGGTATGAATCAGCTCTTTATCTTCAAGTAGCTCCCACTCCGGAGACTCAAAGACATGCCGTCCTTTAAATAAACTCACCCGGCCACTGATAACTAGCCTGGTATTGGCAGTCAGTGTCTTAGCCAGATAGGGGTTGTTAAACCATACCACCCTGACATTCCCAGTCTCATCACCAACGGTGGCTTCAGTGCTTCTCCTGCCGCCAAGTCTGGTTTCGCGAGCTTCCCACACATTAACCACAATCGTCTCTTCTTTTCCCTCGGTAAGCTGGGAGATGGTCTTCCTCTGGCTGTAGTCAAGGTGACGGTAGGGGAAGAAATAGAGCAGGTCCCGGATTGTCTTGACACCAAGTTTATTAAACCTGCTTGCTAAGCCCGAGCTGATGCCTCTGACCACGGTGATGGGTGAATCGATGGATTGACTTGCTACCACCCTGCTTACCTTTTCCTTGGGGGTAGGGCGGCTGTCCAGAGGGGTTGACTTACCTTCACCCGCTTCTTTTTCGCCTTCCTCCATCTCAGCTAAAAAGCCAAGCACGCTGTTTATCCATTCCTTGCGCTTCTCTCTAGTTAATGAGGCATAGTCGGCATTGAGTAGGCGGAGTTTGTTAAAGCGGCTTAACAACCGGGGAGAGGTTATTGACTCTACAGCCTGACCTGCCCAGTTGCGGAGAAACCTGTCCAGACCGCCGATTACCGCTGAATCTACGTAACCCTTCCGGCACTCAAGTTCCAGGACTTTGCGCAGAGATTCAGCATTCAACAACAAGGTTCTGCCTCAACCGATAACTATTCTCTATTTGTCCCCTAGCACACTTACGATAAGAACACTGGGCCCGGTATGGGTGCCGATTACTGGACTCGCCCTCGTGCGGTAGATACGCTCTTTGGGAAACCTGGCGCTGAGTCTCTGCGCCAGTATCTCAGCCTCCTCATGAGCGGTAGCATACTCTATCGCCAGCTCTTCAATGCGGGAGTATCTCATGACAAAATTATATAACTGGTCTATCGCTCTGGCTCGGGAGCGCTCTCTGCCAAGAGGGAACACCTCGCCGTCCCTCATCCCGATAATAGGATTTATCTTCAGCACCGACCCTAGAAAAGCCTGCGCCTTGCCAATTCGCCCTCCCCGTTTGAGATATTCCAGAGTATCAAAAGCGGCGAACAGGTCTACACGAGGAATGTTATGGCGGACAATATCCAGCACCTCATTGAGACCGGCTCCAGCCTTCGCTGCCCTGGCGGCAGTGATGGCTAGGAACCCCTGTGCCATCACCGCTGAGCGTGAATCAACGACCTCCACCCGGCACTTCTTCTTCATTAACCCGATACTCTGCGAGGCTACCTCATGGGTACCACTGAGCTTGGACGTGACTGTGATAACCAGGATTTCATCCGCCTCCTCAGCTAGCTTATTATACGCCTCAGCGAAGGCACCCGGCGACGGTACTGAAGTGACCGGTAGAATCTGGCTATGCTCCAGCCTCTCGTAGAACTGCTCGGCAGTCAGGTCAACACCATCACGGTAGACCTCAGTGCCAAAGCGGACGTGTAGCGGAACGACGGTAATCCCCAGCTCTTGAGTTACCTTAGATGGCAGGTCGGCAATACTATCAGTAACAATTTTAACCGTCATCAGTAACTTCTGTGAGTCCTCAATTAAGAGTCTTTACCAACCCCTCACCCTTCATCCCTTTTAATACGTAGTCTCTAAAAAATTATTTGTTTTCTGACTCCAGGACGGTTACTGCCATGGCACCGGGGCCGGCGTATGTTCCCACCACCGGGCTAATTGTTGACTTATAGATACGCTCTTTAGGGAATAACGAGCCAAGGCGCTCAACCAGTCTTTCGGCTTCGTCAGGGGTAGTACAGTATTCTACAGCCAGTTCCTCGATACGGGAGAAGCCAGCAACGAAATTATACAGGTAGTCCATCCCCGCCGATAAAGACCGCACTCTGGTTAAAGGAGCCATCTCGCCGTCTTTCACCGTCAGTATTGGTTTCACGGACAATAGCGAGCCCAGTAGTCCCTGCGCCTTGCCGATACGGCCTCCCTTGGCCAGGTATTTCAGGGTGTCGAAATAGGCAACAAGGTGTGAGCGGCTGATTGCCCGTCGTACCCAGCCAATAAGCTCGTCCAGGTTTGCCCCGGTCCGGGCTTTCTTGGCTGCCGCAATGACTATCAACCCCAGCCCCATGGCTACCGTCTGCGAGTCAATTACTTCAATACGGCACTTTTCCTCAACCAGACTCTTGGCGTTTAGAGCCGACTGATAAGTGCCACTGAGTTTGCTGGAAAGGGTGACCACCAGAATCTCGTCGGTTTCCTTAGCGAGCTCACTATAGACCTTAACAAAAGCTGCGGGGGGAGGTTGAGTGGTGGTAGGCCAGACAGTGCCGCGGGTCAATCTCTTGTAGAATTCATCTGTGGTTATAGTAATGCGGTCAAGAAATGATTCATGACCAAAAAATACAGTTAGCGGCACCACGGTAATCCCCAGCCCCTCAGCTATATCACTGGTAATATCAGATAGGCTGTCGGTAACAATCTTGACTGTCATCGCTGAAGCCCCCCTTTGTTACTCTATAGAGACAATATAATTATAGTGAGGCTGACCGCCCCTAACTACCTCAACCTGAAGGTGGGGGTACTGTTCACGGATACTGGCGCTGACTTTTTCGGCTTCCGCTGGTTCGGTGTCCGCTCCGTAGTAGATGGTAATTATTTCGGATTTTCTCAAATCCAGCTTGGCCAGTATCTTATTAAGGGTGTCAATAGGATTATTACCGGCGGCTAACAGCTCCCCATCCAGAAGACCGATAGCCTGTCTTTTCTTAATGCTCAGACCATTCAGATGAGCTGAGCGTACCGCCCGGGTAATTTCAATTGTCTTCACCGCCGATTTCGCTTCCCTCATAAGCTGAACGTTGGTCTCGAAATCAGCTTCGTAGTCAAAGGCTAAAAGAGCAGCTATGCCCTGGGGTATCGTTTGCGTCGGCACAATCTCAACCATTTTGTCAGTCAGTGACAAGACCTGTTCGGCGGTAAGCACTATATTTTTGTTATTGGGCAAAATGATAACCTTGTCTGAGGCTACTGCTTTGACTGCCTGGAGTAAGTCTTTAGTGCTGGGGTTCATTGTCTGTCCACCGGGGACGATAGCGGTCGCCCCGAGGCTGGTAAAGACATCGGCCAGTCCATCGCCAGAGACGACAGCGATGGTCGCTATATCAACCTCCGGCATCCTCGCTTTCTGCATCTGCAGGAAGTCCCGGTGCTGCTCATCCATATTCCGGATTGATACCTGATGCATAGTGCCCAGGGATGTAGCGTAGCGGATGACATTACCCGGTTCCAGGGTGTGGATATGAACTCTGACGGTTGAATCATCGCCGACTACCATTAGAGATTTCCCTTTCCCCCGTAATCTCGCCTCGATTTTCTCCGGGCTAAGTCCTTCGCCTTTAAGCAGAAATTCAGTGCAATATCCGTAGATTTCTTCACTGGCAGCCGCCATTTGTGGTAACCTGACCGTCAGGGGGATACTACTGACAATTATCTGGGGTTTCCGGAATTGCATCTGCTCCGCCTCACCTCTGAGGTAGCGGAGGGCACCCTCCAAAATGGTATACAGACCTTGCCCGCCAGCATCTACTACCCCTGCCTCCCTTAAAACAGGCAGCAGGGTAGGAGTATTAGCCACTGACTCACTAGCGGCATCAACTACTGCCTCCATAACCGATATCATGTCGTCATTACCCTTAGCCACCTGCGCTTGCGCAGCTTCGGCGGCTTGTCTAATCACCGTAAGAATAGTCCCCTCCACAGGTTTGCTTATCCCTCGGTAAGCCATGGCCGAGGCTTGTTGTAGAGCTTCAGCCAGGTCACTGCCGTTAAAGGATTTCTTGCCCTGTAGACCCTGTGCCAGACCACGCCAGATTTGCGACAGGATTACTCCGCTGTTGCCCCTGGCACCCATCAGCGCTCCTTTAGCTATGGCTTGAGCTACGGCTGAGACGCTGGAGTCACCACTCTGGTGAGCTTCTTCGACGCTGGAACGCATGGTCAGCAACATATTGGTCCCGGTATCACCATCGGGCACCGGGAAGACATTCAAGGCATCAATATCGGAAGCACTTTTCTCCAGCCAGGAAGTAGCCGTAGCCAGCATTTCCACTAGTTCTCTTCCGCTGACAGAATTAATCTGTTTCATTTTGTACCATCCTTGCCAAGCTCGTTTCTCTATGCTAGTATGGTAGAAGCATCTTACCTGAATTTTGTCTGACGGTCAAGAGGGGGAGAGATTTGAAGTGTGATTTGTGTGGCAAAAAGCCTCAGTTTGGTCACAATGTGAGCCATTCCAAGCGCCGTACCAACCGCCGCTGGGTGCCCAATATTCACCCGGCGACCGTTCTCATCGATGGTAAGCCAAAACGGCTGATGTTGTGCACCAGATGTTTGCGTACTCAGCATAAAGTAGAAAGGACAGCCCCGGTTAGCTTAGGCTAGCCGCGTCTTTAGTATGTCGCCTCTAAGCTAGGCTTTTCCGCAGTCTTTGTATTGCCTCCCTAGCCGTTTTGTCCGGACCGAAGATAGCCGCCCCGGCTACCAGCACTCTGGCACCGGCTTTCACTACTCGGGGAGCAGTTTCGGTATTTATACCGCCATCCACTTCCAGTTCGGCGGTCAGCCCCTTTTTGTCCAGGTCAGCTCGCAGGCGGGCTATCTTGCCCAGCGTGCCCTCAATAAAGGTCTGCCCGCCAAAACCGGGGTTCACTGTCATCACCAGAACCAAATCCAGATAGGGAAGAATATCACCCAGCGTCTCTATAGGAGTACCCGGGTTGACAGCAACCCCCGCCTTAATCCTTAATTCCTTAATGGTCTGCACTACACGGTGAATATGAGGACACGCTTCGATATGGACGGTGATTATATCGGCTCCGGCATCAGCAAACTGCTTGATGTACTGCTGTGGTGCCTCAATCATAAGATGGACGTCCAGAGGCAGGCTGGTGTGGGGACGGATAGCCGCCACCACCGGCGCGCCGATGGTGATATTGGGCACAAAATGCCCGTCCATAACATCTACATGGATATAGTCAGCACCCGCCTCGGTAACTTCGGCCACCTGCTCACCAAGCCGGGCGAAATCAGCTGATAGGATGGATGGGGCGAGTTTGATTTTCGGCTTACTTTTAGACATCAGGTACCTCCTTTGGAGGTTGTTTTTCAACCCTTCGGGCTTGACCCTCTAAGGCGAAGTCTCACCCTCTTAATTTCCCTCTCCTTTCTAAGGGAAGGGGGCAGGCGGGTTCCCAGAAAAATCAAAGATTTTTCTGAGTGCCTCAGGGGGTTAATCTGAACCAATTACTTTCTTAGCGCGGGATAGTGCTTTTTCTACCTGCTCTGGAGCGGTACCACCAACATTATCCCTGGCTGAAAGAGATGATTCCACGGTAATTGAGTAGACATCATCTTCAAATAATGGGGAAAATTTCTTGAATTCAGCGAGCCCGAGTTCACCGAAGGATTTATCTTTCTCCATAGCATAGCGTACCAGTCTGGCAACTATATCGTGGGCGGTGCGAAAGGCTTCCCCTTTTCTGGCCAGGTAATCAGCCAGGTCAGTGGCCAGGATATAGCCCTGCTTGGCTGCCCGTTCAGTATTCCCACCTTTAACTTTCAGGGTCTTAATCATGCCGGTGAATACCTCTAAACTTGAGAGGAGGGTATCCACACAGTCAAAGAGACCCTCTTTATCTTCCTGCAGGTCCCTGTTGTAAGATAAGGGAAGGGCTTTCATCGTCGTCAGCAGCGCCAGGAGATGGCCGTAGATTCGTCCTGTCTTACCCCGAATCAGCTCGGCGACATCCGGGTTTTTCTTCTGGGGCATAATGCTTGAGCTGGTGGCATAGGCCTCATCAAGTTCGACAAAATCAAACTCGGTTGAAGACCAGAGAACAATCTCCTCAGCCAGTCGGGAGAGATGCATCATACAGATACAGGCAGCGGCTTCATATTCCAGGACAAAATCTCTGTCCGAGACAGCGTCCATACTGTTCTGGCTTATCTGGCTGAAGCCCAGCTCTTTAGCCAGGAACTCCCGGTCAATATCGTAGGCAGCGCCAGCTAGCGCCCCGCTGCCCAGGGGCAGAACATCGGTCCGCTTGAGACAGTCGCTGAATCGGTCAACATCCCGCTGGAGCATCTCAAAATAGGCCAGAAGATGATGGGCAAACAGGACGGGCTGTGCCCGCTGTAAGTGGGTATAGCCCGGCATGACCACAGCCTTGTTGGTTTCCGCCAGGTCAATTAAAGCCTGCTGGAGCTTTTTCAAGCCGAGCAGGGTATCATTGATGGCTTCTCTGGTGAAGAGACGCATATCCAGAGCGACCTGGTCATTTCGGGAACGAGCGGTGTGGAGCTTGCCCCCCACCTCCCCAACCTTCTCAATGAGTCTGGCTTCAATATTCATATGGACATCTTCCAGCTCCGGCTTGAACTTAAACTTACCCTGCTCTATTTCCTCCTTGATACTAGCCAGGCCTTTGGTGATAATCTCTGCCTCTTCTTTTGAGATTATACCCTGTTTGGCGAGCATTCTGGCGTGGGCAATGCTACCGGCAATATCATAGGGGTAGAGCCGCCAGTCAAAGGAGGTGGAGGCAGTATATTTCGTTGCCGACTTATCGGCATCTTTGTAGAAACGACCGCGAATTTGGCTCATCGCCGCTTCTTCCACTGTGTTGTTCTTGGCTTTGACTTCTTCGGTCCCACTTTGCTCTCCAGCTGTTTTGGTGCCATAATGCTGAGCGGACTCTCCTTATCACCCAGTAGCTGCACCTGAGCCTGGGTCTTTAACGGCAGCCCCCAAAGGTGAATAAAACCAACGGAGGCGCTCTGGTCAAACTGGTCTCCCTTGTCATAGGTGGCGAGGCTGAGATTATAGAGCGACTTGGGTGATTTCCGCCCGACAACGGTACAATGTCCTTTGAATAGCTTCAGCCGTACTGTCCCGGTAACATAGCGCTGGGAGCTGAGGATATAGGCAGACAGGTCTTGATTCAACTGACTGAACCATAGACCGTTATAGATAAGGTCAGCATACTCCTGAGCTACCTTCTGCTTGAATCGAAGCTGGTCTTTGGACAGTGTCATCGCTTCCAGTGCCTGATGAGCCTGCAACAGGACGGTAGCGGCTGGGGCTTCATAGATTTCCCGTGACTTTATGCCCACGACCCGGTTCTCGATGTGGTCAATCCTGCCGACCCCGTGTTCACCGGCTATTTCATTTAGCTGTTGAAGCAGGGTAACCCCGTCCAGTTCCTGCCCGTCAATGGTCACCGGAATACCCTTCTCAAAGCCAATCTCCAGATACTGTGGCTCATTTGGAGCTTTGTCTGGAGATTTAGTCCAGGTAAAGGCGTCTTCAGGCGGTTCAACCCAGGGGTCTTCCAGAGCACCGCACTCAATGCTCTTCCCCCACAGGTTCTCATCAATTGAGTAGGGGCTGGACACTGTTATGGGAATGGGGATGTTATGACGCTTGGCATATCGGATGGTCTCCTCCCTTGTCATGCCCCATTCTCTGGCGGGGGCAATAATCTTGAGGTCAGGTGCCAGGGCAGTAATACTCACATCAAACCTCACCTGGTCGTTCCCCTTGCCGGTACAGCCATGGGCGACCGCTGAAGCTCCCTCCTCCAACGCTGTGTCCACCAGCAGCTTAGCCATAAGAGGTCGAGATAGAGCCGTAGCCAGAGGATATTGTCCTTCGTAGAGCGCGTTCGCCTGCAAAGCCGGAAAAACAAAATGCTTGACAAATAGTTCTTTGGCGTCAATCACCACCGCCTTTATCGCGCCGATGTCAAGCGCCTTCTGGCGGATGGCCGAAAAATCACGCTCATTGCCCACATCAATATTGACGGCAATAACATCTAGACCATATTTTTCTTTGAGCCATTTTATGGCTACCGAGGTATCCAGTCCACCACTATAAGCCAAAACCACTTTATCTGACATAGTGAATCTCCTGTATTACTTTGCCATACTGGCTAATGCTTTATCCAAGATATCCAGAGCCTCGTCAACCTCCTTATTGCCAATGATGAGCGGCGGTATCAGACGAATGGCGCTGGGTTTGACTCTGTTGACCAGCAGGCCCCTCTCAAGGCAAGACATTAAGACTGTCTGGGCTATGTCACTGTTAAACTCCATAGCCAGCAGCAAGCCACGCCCCCGCACCTCAGTAACGAAAGGATATTTATCCTTCAGTCTTTTCAACCCTTCCATAAGATACTGTCCCACCTTCCTGACATTCCGGGGAATGTCATGGTCAATGATGTATTTTACCGTGGCGTAAGCGGCGGCAGAAGTTAAAGCATTACCGCCAAAGGTAGAACCATGCTCACCAGTCCCAAAGACACAACAACTATCTTTAGCCATAAAGGCACCGACTGGAACACCACCACCCAGCCCTTTAGCTAGGGTGATAATATCGGGTTCAATACCATACAGTTCGTAGCCAAAGAGCGCCCCCAGGCGACCGATGCCGGTCTGGATTTCATCGAGGATAAGCAATATGCCTCTCTGGTCACACCACTCCTTTACCTTTTTCAAGTAATCATCATCAGGGACGTTGACTCCTCCCTCTCCCTGAATCGGCTCCAGCATCACAGCACAGGTCTTGTCCGTCGTGGCGCGTTTGATAGCCTCAACATCGTTAAACGGAACATTCTTGAAGCCGACCGGCAGAGGTATATAGGGCTTCTGGAACTTCTCCTGCCCGGTGGCTGCCGTCATCATCAGAGTCCGACCGTGAAAGGAGTTCAATGCGGTAATAACCTCATATGCACCGTTTAATTTAAGGCTGCCGTAGCGTCGGGCGAGTTTTACTGCCCCCTCATTAGCCTCAGCCCCGCTGTTGCAGACATAGATTTTATCCAGGCAGCTATTTTCCACCAGGAGCTGAGCGAGCTTGAGCTGGGGGATAGTATAGTACTGGTTTGAGGTCTGAATCAGAGTACGCGCCTGCTCAACCAACGCCTCAACCACCACCGGGTGACAGTGCCCCAGACTGTTGACTGCCCACCCCCCAACGAAGTCAAGGTACTCCTTCCCATTATCGTCCCACACCCTTGCCCCCTCTCCCTTGACCAGGGTCAGAGGTGTACGGTCTACGGTGTGAATATAATACTTGTGTTCAAGTTCCTGCCAGTTAGTCATTCTATACTCCTATTACAGTGCCGCCGCCTTTTCCTTCAATCTCCTTGAGCAGGGCGTGGGGCTGTCTACCATCTATAATACAAGTTGTTGAGGTAGCTGATAAAGCTCTGAGGCAAGCCCTGACCTTGGGAATCATCCCACCCGAAGCTACTCCTGTAGCAATCAAGGCTTCGGCTTCACTGGGTGATAGGCGGGGCAATAGCTTGCCTGAACGGTCACTGACGCCGGGTACGTCGGTAAGAAAGATAAGTCTTTCCGCACCGGTGGCGGCGGCGATTTCCCCGGCTACGACATCGGCATTAAAGTTAAGTGTTGGCGGCGTATCGGGTGGTCTATCGAAAGAGTTGAGACCTATCGGTGCCACCACCGGGATAAAGTCTGCTTCTAATAGAGCCTCAAGGATAGCGGTGTTCACCCTGACTACTGTACCAACATACCCCTTTTCTTTATCCGTAATCTTCCCTTCAATAAGAGCCCCATCAACACCGCTGACGCCTACTGCCCTGCCCCCAAGACCATTAATTGCTGCCACAATATCCTTATTGACTAGCCCGGCGAGTACCGAAGTCGCTACCTCAAGCGTCGGCTTGTCAGTCACCCGTTCGCCCTGAATAAATCTTGAGGGTATACCCTGCTTCTCCAGCCACTCCGTTATCAGCTTGCCACCGCCGTGCACCACCACCAGTGATTTGCCCTGCCGCTGGAGTTCCGCTATGTCCTCAATGGCCGTGTCATGACTGCCCAGCGTCGCCCCGCCAATTTTGACCACAATGACTTTACTCAATTCTATTCCCTATAGCCTCAAACCACTTAATTTGATTTTCTTCCGGCGACGCCCTTCGCGGACTCAAGGTCTATCTTGGTCTGCGCCTTCGGGCGCAAAGAGCGGGTTGCTTTGCCAGCCAGCCACATTTCCGAATTGCCCATAGCCGCCAGTTCCTTGCCCAGCAAAATCTTGTAGTCCGGCCTGCCCGTGGTGCGCAGGACACGGCGAGTTTCCGCACCGGAGGCAACCCGCTCATAGAGTTCCTTAAAGACCGGCATTACCGCTTTTTTGAACTTCGGCTTCCAGTCGAGAGCACCCCGCTGAGCAGTCGCCGAGCAATTGGCATACATCCAGTCCATACCATTCTCACCCACCAGACGAATCAGGCTTTCCGTCAACTCCTCCACCGTCTCGTTAAATGCCTCACTCGGGCTGTGCCCGTGTTTTCGAAGTGTCTCATACTGAGCTTCCATAATTCCGGCCAGCGCTCCCATCAGCACGCCGCGTTCTCCGACGAGGTCACTATAGACTTCTTTTTCAAAGGTGGTGGGGAATAGATAGCCAGCCCCTATGCCTATTCCCAGGGCAAGGCATCGCTCTCTCGCCCGACCGGTAGCGTCCTGATAGATAGCAAAGCTGGCGTTAATCCCTTCTCCAGAAAGGAAGTTACGGCGAAGCGATGTCCCTGACCCTTTGGGAGCGACCATAATCACATCAACGTCTTTCGGGGGTATAATCTTCGTCTGGTCTTTATAGACAATCGAGAAACCATGCGAGAAATACAGGGCTTTGCCGGTTGTCAGATGCTTCTTGATGGTCGGCCAGACTGCCCTGTGGGCTGCATCGGCGACGAGGACTTCAATGATAGTGCCGCGTTTCGCAGCCTCCTCTATCTCAAACAGGTCTTTTCCCGGTTGCCAGCCGTCGTTCACGGCGCGGTCCCAATCCTCCGGGAACGCCTTCGACTGCCCAACAATTACCCTGAAGCCGTTATCTTTCAGGTTCAACGACTGCCCGGGCCCTTGTACTCCATATCCAATGACGGCAATTGTCTCATCTTTGAGAACCTCGCGGGCTTTTTCCATGGGAAACTCGCTCCTCATGATGACCTCTTCCTTTACTCCCCCAAAATCAATAATTGCCATGATGCATTTCCTCCTTTCCTTTCACCTTAGTGGGATATCTCAAAGCCTAACAAAATTGAAAAGCTTAGGTCATATACCGGCTGTTAATGGCTACGTATTCCTCAGACAGGTCGCAACCCCAGGCGGTAGCTGAAGCTCTGTCCAGATTGAGATGCAACCTTATCGTCACTTCACTCTGATTGAATACCCGTACTAGGCTCTCCTCACTAAAGGGTAAGACTCTGCCTCTTTTTAACACCTCAACATCCCCGATGTAAAGGTCAAGCTTTGATTCGGCTACCTCTACACCGCTATTCCCCAGAGCCATAATAACCCGCCCCCAGTTGGGGTCACCGCCATGCACCGCTGTCTTCACCAGGGTTGAGCTTACTACCGTCCTAGCAGCTAATCTAGCCTCAGTGACACTCCTTGCCCCGTCAACCGTAACCTCAATAAGCTTGGTAGCCCCTTCGCCATCTCTTGCCAAGGCTTTAGCCAGGTGGATACAAATCTGGTCAAGGGCTTGCTGGAAGGTATCCGCCCACCGGCTGCCTGTCGTAATTGGTTCCTCCCCTGCCAGCCCGTTAGCCATGAGTAACACCGTATCGCTAGGGCTCGTATCACCGTCCACAGAAATCATGTTAAAAGAAATGTCTACCGCTTTTCGCAGTGCCGACTTTAAAAAATCTAGTTCTACTTTAGCGTCAGTAGTCAGGAAACAGAACATCGTCGCCAAATTAGGGTGGATCATTCCCGAGCCCTTGGCTACCCCGCCAATGGTAAACTCGCCAACATGAGTTCCGACCACCACTGCCGCTTCTTTGGGCACAGTATCGGTGGTCATTATCGCCCTAGTCAGTTCATGACCACCATCACGGGAAAGAATAATCTGACGGATACCTGCTTCTATCAACTCCATCGGTAGCAGGCGACCAGTAACCCCGGTGCTGGCGACGAGGACATCCTCAGGTGATATCCCCATCCTCTCAGCCGTTAGAGCCGCCATCTTAGCCGCATCAGCCAGTCCCTGCTCGCCGGTGTAGGCGTTGGCGCAGCCGCTATTTACCACTAGTGCCAACGCTCTGCCTTTCTTTAATCTCTCCTGGCACAATTTTACCGGTGCCGACTTAATCTTACTGCTGGTAAAAAGCCCGGCAGTCACACAGGGTACTTCCGAAAAGAGAATGCCAAGGTCTAAGCTCCCTTCAGCTTTCTTTATCCCAGTATAAGTAGCCCCGGCAAAAAACCCTGCCGGAGAGGTAACAGTCCCCCCGGGAATGAAAGCAATTTTGCCAGATTCCATAGCACTAAAACTATAGCACACTAAGCCCGGCTAGGCAATTTTTGAGGTCGTTTAGACCCCTGCCCTGACTTCGTGATATAATTTTCCCCGATATGAAGGTTTCAGAACTAGGGGAGTTTGGGCTGATTGACCTCCTGGCCAAAATGGTCAACGCTGCTCAGGACAAAAAGGTAGCCGCCTGGCAAAAGCTCATCCTTGGCATCGGCGATGATGCCGCCGTCTGGCACGGGGATACCTCAATTCAACTGGCTACCGTTGATTCCCTGGTTCAGGACGTTGATTTTACCCTGAGAATGATTTCGTGGGAAGAGTTGGGCTGGAGGGCAATGGCAGCCAACCTGAGCGATATTGCGGCTATGGGTGGTCTGCCCCATTACGCCCTGGTGTCCTTAGCCTTGCCTGGACATACCGAGGTAAAGGATGTCAAGGCTCTCTACAGGGGAATGATTGAACTAGCCCGGCAATTTCAATTAGCTATAGTCGGTGGCGATATAAGTAGCGCCCCGATTCTTATCATCAATATTACCATTATTGGTAGCACCGGGGGCAAAGATAAACCCGTTCTTACTCGCTCGGCAGCCAGACCTGGTGATAGAGTAGCGGTCACTGGTTTTTTGGGAGCCCCCGCCGCCGGACTGGAGATGCTTAGCCAGCACCTCTCCCTTGAAGTTGAAGCTATGGCTAGTTTGAAGAGGGCGTTTTTAAAACCCTATCCCCGAATCGCTGAAGGTCAAATACTGGTGGAACACGGCGTGAGAGCGGCGATAGATATTAGCGATGGGCTGATTTCAGACCTGCGCCATATATGTCGGGCGAGTAAGGTTGGTGCTCGAATAGAGGTTGAGCGTGTGCCTGTTCAGCCGGCGGTCAAGGCGAGCTTCGGTGATAGAGCCCTTGAGCTGGCGCTATCGGGGGGAGACGACTACGAACTCTTGTTTACTGCCAGTGCGGAGGTTATCGATAAGGTAAAAGGAGCTGCTTCCTGCCCGATAACCGTAATCGGCGAAGTTACCGCAGATAAAGCCGGCGAGATAACCCTGGTCGATGCAAAAGGGAATCCGCTTGACATACCCAGGGCGGGGTGGGAGCATTTTACTACGAGATGAACTATCTTAAGTTAACCAGCCAGAGTCCGGAACAGACTCAGAAACTTGGGGTGCGTATCGGCGAACTGGCGTTACCCGGTGATGTTTTCCTCCTCGTGGGAGAACTGGGGACGGGGAAGACCTGTCTTACCCAGGGTATTGCCTGGGGACTGGGTATCAAGGAATATGCTATGAGTCCTTCCTTTGTCATAATAAGAGAACTCTACGGAAGGTTGCCCCTATATCACATAGACCTCTATCGCCTCGACCGTATAGAGGAAAGCATGGAATTGGGACTCGATGACTATCTATATGGGAGGGGTGTCTGCGTCGTAGAATGGGCCGAAAAGGCATTGAGCATAATGCCCAAGAAGTACCTCCTGATTAAGATAGGCTATCTTTCTGATAGAGGGCGTAGCTTTCAGATAGAACCCAGGGGCGAGCGTTATTCTGAGATGGTGGAACAGCTAAGGCGGTTTTCTCTGAGCTCATAGGGAGGTCCAAAAATGCAACTGGCGATAGATACCTCAACCGATACTGCCAGCCTGGCTCTGGTGCAAGACGGCGAAGTGCTGGCAGAACTGACTTGGCGCTGCGGACAAAACCACACCGTCCAACTGCTACCCTACCTGTCCCACCTGCTAAGTCAGACTAATTTAAGGCTTGAAGCGGCTGACGGCATTATCGTAGCCAAGGGACCGGGAAGTTACAATGGACTGCGGGTAGGCATCAGCACGGCCAAGGGGCTAGCCTTTAGCCTGGGCATCCCGCTCGTTGGTATCAGCACCCTGGAAGCAGAAGCCTATCAGTATGCCGAAATAGGCCTGCCAGTCTGCCCGGTATTTAACGCCGGTAGAGAGGAAATTGCCACTGCTATCTACCAGAAGAAGGGTGGTGAGTGGCGCCAGCTTACTGCCGAGCACCTGACTACCGTTGAGGTTCTATGCTCTCAGATAACTACCAGGACTATTTTCTGTGGTGAATTTGTGCCCTCCATTGCTGAAGAGTTAAAGAAACGGCTTAGACAAAAAGCCCTAATCCTATCGCCAGCCACCCACCTGCGGCGCGCCAGCTTTCTGGCTGAACTGGGGCTAAAGCGAATCAAGGCGGGCGAGTATGATAACCCGACCACTTTACAGCCACTCTACTTTCGCGGACCAGCGATTACCAGACCAAAACACCGGTGAGTAAAGGAGTTAGATATGGAACGGTCTCTGGTTCTGATTAAACCCGATGCCATGCAGAGGAATCTGGCTGGCACTATCATCAGCCGTTTAGAGGGACAGGGGCTAAAGCTGGTAGCCCTTAAGATGTTTCATATGGATAAAGCCCTAGCTGAACAGCACTACGCAATTCATGCCCACAAACCCTTCTTTACAGGTCTGGTAAGCTATATTACCTCCACTCCCATAATTGCGGCTGTCTTTGAGGCGGAAGGGGCGGTAGAGAAAATTAGAAGAGTGATGGGGGCAACCGACCCTGCCAGGGCGGAGCCGGGAACTATCCGGAAAGATTTTGGCCTGGATATTCTGCGGAATGTAGTCCACGGGTCTGATTCAGTAGAGACCGCCGAAAAAGAAATCAGGCTGTTCTTTGCTGAGGACGAAATCCATCATTATTGACACGGGAGCCGCCCGGGGGCAGCCTTATTGAATCCTGACCATCGTAACCGCCTTGCTCCAGAGCTTATCCAGTTGATAGTATTCCCGCTCGAAGGGAGCAAAAATGTGCACAATAACATCGCCAAAATCAATCACCACCCATCCGGAATCCAGAGTTCCCTCACGGTGAAGAGGTAAAACGCCCTCCTTCTTGAGGAGATGCTCGACCTCCTCATAGATGGTCTTGATCTGCCTGGTACTCTCACCGCTACAGATGACGAAATAATCGGCAAAGCTACATACCCCTCGGGTATCTAGCAAGACAACATCGCTAGCCTGCTTATTACTGGCGGCTTCTACCGCTTTTTGGGCTACCGCTAATGCGTCCAGAGGTTGAGCCTCCGCACTCAAATGCCTGGTCCGATCAGTATCATTATAGCATAATTAAGGCATCCGAGGACTAGCGGGATTGTTTAGTGACCTATCCCCCCTGACTCCCTTTTTCCCGATTTTAACCTGCTGAGGTACTCAGGGCTGAGTGCGGGTGTCCCCGTTTTGACCAGCAAATCTCCGCTCCGGAGCTTTCGTATCTGGGGTATAAAAAGTCCCAGGGTCAGAATGAATGAAAGCAAATCAGAAATCGGGAATGATAGCCAAACACCGTCCAGTTGCAGGAATCTTGGCAATATAAACACCAGGGGAAGCAGGAACAGCATCTGCCGTGAAGTCGATGTCAGGAAAGTCGGTACCGCTTTGCCAAGCGCTTGGAATACTGTAGACCCGACCATTTGAAATCCAAGCAAATACGCCACGAAGAAAATCCGTCTCATGGCATAAGCGCCGACGGAGATAAGTCCGCTGTCCTGTGTAAAAATACGCATTAGGGAAGTCGGTAAAAAGAAAATAACCGTAAATGCTATGACAGCAAATATTGTGGCAACAGTAACCGCTAGTTTGATTGCTGCCAGTGCTCTATCGGAACGCCTTGCCCCGTAGCTGAAGCCGAGGATTGGCTGTAATCCCTGGCCAACACTCATAATAGGTATGAAGATAAACATCATGGTACGATGCGCCATGCCATAGGCAGCCACACCCATATCCCCACCGTAGAAAACAAGCGTTCTATTCATGACGATTTGAACAAAGCTCCCACCAATCGTCATCACGAATGAACCAAATCCGATAGCCATAATCTCTCTGGTCACACTAAGCTCTGGCTTAAGGTTCCTGATATGAATTTTGAGCGAGCTGTTTTGGAAAAGGTAATAGTGGAATACATACAGGAAAGTGACCGCTTCTGATATTACAGTAGCTATAGCCGCCCCCCTGATTCCCATACCAAGAACAAGGACGAAGACCGCATCAAGCACAATATTCAGCGCAAACCCCGCCACCATACACATCATAGCGACACGGGCGTTTCCTTCAGCCCTGATTAGCTGGCTTAGTCCCATGCCGCATATCCGGAAAGTCATGCCGATGAGAATGATACCCAGATAATCTTTAGCATAGGGGAGGATTGTTTCTGAGGCACCAACAAGCCGGAGCCAGAAGCTGAGCTTGGATAGTCCAACTACTGTAACCACGACTCCGATGACAGCTGTATAGAATATGGCATTTCCCAGAGTCCGCTCTCCTTTCTTAATGTCCCCTGCTCCCAGAGCTCTCGAAACCAGCGATGACCCGCCCATCCCTACCATCATCCCTATACCCATTCCTATTATCTGAAGAGGGAAAACAATGGTCAGACCAGCGATTCCCAGGGGACCGACTACCTGGCCAATAAATATCGTATCCACAATGTTGTATAAAGCCATCACGAAAGCGCCTACTGCGGCGGGAAGCGACAGCTTCCACAGCAATTTGCCGATTTTTTCCTTAGCCAGCATCTCTTGTCTTTTATCAAACACTTAATTATTTGCCTCCCTTCTACGGCTATGTAGTTTGTCAAGAGAATTGAGTCCAGCAAGACACTCTGTTATTGCAATTTTGAAAATATGGCTTTTAGCTTTCTCAACGAGGCCGATAAATCCTCGAGTTCTGTATCGGTGAGGCAGGACAACGTCTGCCTGACAGCGTTCTTGATATGACTATCATGCTCTCTGAAAATCCTTTTCCCTTTATTAGTGAGCGTAATATTGAGCATTCTTCTGTCTTCTGTATCTGTCTGTCTTTCAACAATATCCAAGGCGACCAGCTTATCTATCAGGTGGGTCATCTGTGGTCTCGCTATCCGTAATCTTTCCCCAATTTCAGCAACATGGAGCGTGCCGGCTTCATCCAGTAACTTCATAATCTCAAAATGAGGTGGGGTGAAGTCTTCGCTGATTCCGATAAGTGCCGTCTTCAGCAGTTTTCTACGGATACTCCTATCAATAAGGGGCAGTGTGGAGAATAAGTCTTCAGCAACGCTATCCAGGATACTATCCTTCATCAGACTTCCCCTTTTAAGCAACTACTTTATATTTTAAATAATTATTTTTTATAATTATTTAAAATATAACTATCATAGCGTTAAGCGGGGGCTCTGTCAAGGTGAGGCAGTCTGTCGACTTCAAGATTGGGCTTGATATTAGAGTATAATAGTGCATAAATATATAGTGGGTTTTTAGAATGGCGGCACGAAAAACGGGGCTTCTTTTTGGGACTGGTGGTACGCCACACAGCGCTAAACCGCCAGGAACGAGTATAGATGGGATCAGGCGTATTGCTGAGCTTGGGCTGGGCTGTATGGAACTGGAGTTTGTCCAGGGGGTAAAGATGGGTGAGGATGGCGCCCGCCTGGTGGCGGATGTTGCCGCTAGGGAGGGAGTAAAATTATCCGCCCATGCTCCCTACTACATAAACTTTAACGCCCATGAGCCGGAAAAGATAAGAACCAGCCAGCAGAGACTACTCCAGACAGCTCGAATTGCCTTTCTATGCGGGGCGAAAAGCGTTGTTTTCCACACCGCTTTCTATCTTGGTGACCCGCCGGAGAAAGCCTATAACACGGTAAAAAAACACCTGGCAGAAGTAATGCATCAGCTTAAGCAGGAGAATATCCAGATATCGATTAGACCTGAAGTTATGGGTAAACAAAGTCAGTTTGGCACAGTAGAGGAAGTAGTTAGCCTGTGCACTGAATTGGAAGGACTGGCTCCCTGCATCGATTTCGCTCACTGGCATGCTTGGACCGGGGCTTCTAACTCCTATCAGGAATTCATCTCTATTTTAGGGCAGGTTGAAAAGAGACTGGGCAGAGCGGCTTTAGATGATATGCATATCCACATCTCCGGTATCAGCTACGGAGCGAAGGGAGAAATAAAACATTTAAACCTGAAAGATTCAGATTTTCAGTATGTTGAACTCATCAAGGCATTAAGGGATTGCGAGGTCAAGGGTCTGGTAATCTGCGAGAGCCCGAACCTGGAAGAGGACGCCCTGCTCCTACAAGAAACTTATAATACCTCATTAAGAGCGGACTGAAGCCGTTTCTTTATTTTCCCTGCGTAGTTATTTCTGGTATAATACAGTTAGGTTAGGTTGGGAAGCAAGTCTATCGAGGTGAAAGATGCCATCAAGCTGGAAACGTGGTAGTTTAGTGTATATTGTTATCCTGCTTGGCATGGTAGCGATAGCCACCATTCTTCTCTCGGCGCCTCAAAAGCCAGAAGAAGTATCCGTAAGCAAACTCATCGCTATGTCACAAGAAAATAAGATAGAGAAGATAGTCGAAACGGGTCAGTGGTTAACCATTACCGCTACTGACGGCAGAGAATTGAAGACCAATATTGGTGCTCTCAATTATAATGACCTGCGAGAACTCGGGCTTAATCCTGACGTAGAATATGAAATCAAACCTGGCGGCATTGATTGGGGAAACTGGTTACTTGGCTCGTTACCCTTCATTTTACTTAGTGCTTTGTTCTTCTTCATTCTCTTTCGCGCCGCCCGCGGGGCTAACAACCAAGCACTCAGCTTTGGTCGCAGTCGAGCCCGGCTGGCGCCGCCGGATAAACCTACGGTAACCTTTGATGACGTGGCCGGCGTAGATGAAGCCAAGCAGGAACTAAGTGAAGTGGTGGAGTTTCTCAAATCACGGGAGAAGTTTCAAAGCCTAGGAGCACGCATCCCCAGGGGGGTATTGCTGGTGGGTCCGCCTGGTACCGGGAAGACGCTGTTGGCTCGGGCGGTGGCTGGTGAAGCCGGAGTACCTTTCTTCTCCATCAGTGGCAGTGAATTTGTGGAGATGTTTGTCGGGGTTGGTGCTTCCAGGGTGCGTGACCTCTTCGACCAGGCTAAGCGCCATACTCCCTGTATCGTCTTCGTTGACGAGATTGACGCTGTCGGGCGCCAGCGCGGTGCCGGGCTTGGCGGTAGCCATGATGAGCGGGAGCAGACCCTTAACCAGATTCTGACTGAAATGGACGGCTTTGATACCAATACCGGTGTCATTGTACTGGCGGCTACCAACCGTCCGGACATACTTGACCCGGCTCTACTTCGCCCCGGTCGTTTTGACCGACGCGTGATTCTCGACCGCCCAGACGTTAATGGCCGGGTTGCCATCCTTAAGGTCCATTCCAAGGGCAAGATACTGGATAAGTCAGTCAATTTAGAGATTCTGGCTAAACAGACCGCTGGTTTCAGCGGTGCTGACCTGGCCAACCTGATGAATGAGGCAGCCATTCTAGCGGCCAGACGAGGCAAGAAAGCTATTGAGATGGCGGAATTAGAGGAGTCCATAGACAAGGTGATTGCTGGACCGGAGAGGAAGAGCCGGCGGATTAGCCCCAAAGAGAAAGAAATTATTGCCTATCATGAAACGGGACATGCTCTGGTAGCTAAAAAACTGCCTAATGCTGACCCACCACGTAAAATTTCCATAATAGCCCGTGGGCTAGCGCTTGGTTACACCAAGCCACTGACGGAAGACCGATACCTGCCAACACGTTCTTATTTCAATGACCAATTAGCTGTGTTGCTCGGTGGACGGGCTGCTGAGGAACTAATTTTTAATGAGAAATCCACCGGTGCTCAGAGCGATATCAAAGAGGCTACTGACCTTGCCCGCAAGATGGTAACTGACTACGGCATGAGCGATAAACTGGGGCCGCGTACCTTCGGCGACAAGCAGGAGCTAATCTTTTTGGGTCGTGAAATCTCCGAGCAAAAAGACTACAGCGAGAAGACAGCTAACGCCATTGACAGAGAGGTCGATAGCATTATCAGGAATGCCTATGATACGGCTAAGAAAATACTCCTCGAAAACAAGCCGAAATTAATACAAATCGCTCAGAGACTTATGACTGAGGAGACCCTGGAGGGTGAAGCCTTGGAGGCACTATTTAGGGAGCCTGTAGATTCAGCCCCACCGGAAACCCCAGTGGTACCTACTCCGATGCCGGCTGAACCGGCGACTGAGAAGCCAAGACCTGGTCGCAAGACCCAGAAGTCTCCGATAATTCCCGGTTCTTTACCAAAGCAAGCCCCGGTGGTACCTGACTAGCCTCAGGCACTTTGGCACATCTCTTGGGCAGAGAAAACCGTGTCTAAACAATAGTCAGAGGGTGGTGCTGGTGTGATTAAGATTACCGATAAGCCTCTATCTCCCGAGCTTGTCGTTAGCGAGGTTAAAACCGATAGTAGCGGGTGTGTGCTTGCTTATATCGGGTTAATTCGCGGACTTTCCCATGACAAGCCGGTTCTCTCGGTAGAATATCAAGACACCAAGGGAACGGCGGAAGCTAGCTTGCGGCAGATAGCCAGTGAAGTCAGACAGAAATGGCCGATAAATAATATCGCCATTTACCACAGAGTAGGCAAACTCAATGTTGGTGATATTAATCTGGTTGTTGCGGTAGCCTGTGCCCACCGCAAGGAGGCGTTTGCCGCCTGCCAGTATGTCGTTGACCGCTTCAAGCAGGTAATGCCTACCCACAAAAGGGAAACCTATCAGGATGGCAGTATCTTGGTTGAGGGAGAATAGCTATTTCTTCCGGTAGGTAATAAAGTCTGCTAGGTCCAGTAACGACTGGCGGCTGGCATTATCGGGCAACAGTTTAAGATTGCGGCAAGCCCTGGCGCAGTAATCTGAGGCAACTTGATAGCACTCTTGAATAATTGGTGAGTTCCGAAGCAGCTCTATGGCTAGCTTTATGTTACTCCGCTCATCTCTATGCTCAAATAGCCTCTTTACTGGGTTGTCTCGAGGGTAGCGTTCAAGGAGGAGAATTGCCGGCAGGGTCAGAGTACCCTGAGCTAAATCGGAGCCTACTGGCTTGCCCAGTTCCTCCTCAGTGCCGATAAAATCCAGAATATCATCCACAATTTGAAAGGCGATACCAAGGTTATGACCATACTCTACCAAAATCTGGACTGATTCTTCCGGAGCCTGGCTCAAAACGGCTCCTGACTCGGTAGCCATAGAGAAGAGCGAGGCGGTTTTCTGGGCAACCCTTTGGAAGTACCGGGAGCGAGTTTGCTCCAGATTAAAAGCATTAAAAGCCTGAATCAATTCTCCACAGGAGATGGTCTTAAGGGTAGCCGCGAAATTCTTGATTACCCGCAGGTTCCCGGTAGTAGCGGTGAGTGCTCCTGCCTCAGCGAACAGGTAGTCGCCAAGGAGTACTGCTTCATCTTCCCCCCATAATTGGTTAATCGTTGACCTGCCCCGGCGAATCGGGGAGTTGTCAATAGCATCATCGTGAACCAGGGTAGCCGTATGCATAATCTCAACAGCAGTAGCCATCGGCAGAAGCAAATCTGGGTTGTAATGGTAAAACTTAGCTGATAGCAGAGTAAGTGCCGGGCGAATCCTCTTACCGGTGCTCTGCAGGCTATACTCTAACAGCTCAGCCAGGTGGGGAAAATCAACCTTGCTCACCGCTCTCAGTCTATCTTCCACTTTGGACAGGTCTTCCTGAACCGGTGCATAAATTGTACTGAGCTCCAAGGTCCCCTCTCCTGAATAATTCGGATAGGTCAGTTAGGAGGCGGGCTTCCCCAACCGACTGGTCTCTTCATCAGCTAGTCCTTCATCCAGTTTGACAAACAGGGGTTCAGGCTCTCGCAATTTCTGTCCCGGTGGCAAATCCTGCCACTTCCAGCCGTAATCTTCTACCCTGCCTTCAAAACCGAGGAACTCGTGCAGCTTTTGGGAGCTAAACGGCAAAAAAGGATGCAACACGGTTCTAAGGCAGGAGAGCACCGCAAGCGCCACATATAAGGCACTGGCTGAAGCCCGGCTATCCGCTTTGATTGTTTTCCAGGGAGACTTCTCCTCTAAGTAGCGGTTGGTCTCCTGAGCCAAAGACATCGCTGACCTTATCGCTTCTCTGAAACGGCAGCGGTAAAGGAGCCCGTCCATTGTTTTAATAGTCTCCTTAGCTTTGTGGATAAGGGCTTGACTAAGGCTATCAAATTCCCCCGCCTGGGGTACGCATCCATTGAAGTTACGGAAGACAAGGGTGAGTACCCGGTGAGCCAGGTTTCCGTAAGTAGCCACCAGTTCATCATTGTTACGGCGGACGAACTCATGCCAGGAAAAATCGGTATCACTTGTCTCTGGCATGTTTATCGACAACAGGTAACGCAGGGGGTCAGGGTGATACCGTGCCAGATAGTCAGGCAACCAGACCGCCCAGTTGCGGCTGGTGGAAAGCTTTTTACCCTCAATGGTCAGGAACTCGTTGGCAGGGACGTCGTAAGGGAGGTTCAGGTTACCATAGCCCATTAACATTGCCGGCCAGATGATCGTGTGGAAGACGATATTGTCTTTGCCGATGAAGTAATAGCTCTTCGTCTTGTCCTGCCAGAAATCGCGCCATTTCTCCGGTGACCCCCGCAGCTTGGCCCATTCCTTGGTCGCTGACAGGTAACCAATGACGGCTTCAAACCAGACGTAGATACGCTTGTTCTCGAACCCCGTTACGGGCACCGGCACCCCCCAGTCTATGTCCCGGGTGATAGCCCTGTCGATGAGCCCTTCTTCGAGAAATCGTGTGGTGAAGTTCAGGACATTCTGGCGCCAGTGGGTCTGTTGCTTCACCCACTCCAGCAGTCTGTCCCGAAAGAGGGGTAACCTAAAGAAGAAATGTTCCGAGTCCCGGTAAACCGGGGCGGCGCCACAGAGACGGCAACGCGCACCAATGAGCCCAGAGGTTTCCAGCGGCTTACCACATGCCTCACACTGGTCACCGCGAGCGTTGGGTGATTGACAGTATGGGCAGGTACCCTCAATATAGCGGTCAGGCAGGAAGCGCTGGCATTTCGGGCAGTATGCCTGGGACATGGTGTCCCGGTACAGGTAGCCCTTCTCAAGGAGCTTCAGGAACATATCCTGAGCTACTTCGGTGTGGTTCTTCGTACCGGTAGTCGTGTACAGGTCATAGGAAATACCCAGCTTCTGCCAGCAATCAAGAAATTCCCGCTGGTAGAATGTCGCTATTTCATCCGGGGTCTTGCCCTCCTGTTCAGCCTTGATGGTCGTCGGCGTGCCATGCTTGTCTGACCCGGAGACCATTAATACCTCGTTTCCTTTAGCGCGGTGATATCGGGCAAAGATGTCCGCCGGCAGATAGGCCCCGGCAATCTGCCCTAAATGCAACGAACCATTAGCATAAGGCCAGGCCACACCAATAAAAATTCTCTCACTCATTTCACTTCCTCATACTTTACCACAACCGGAGCGCTCAAGCTAATAGCTAGGGGAAAAAGGTGAGGATTCTCTCATCTTTTTCTTGTTTATAGTGAGCGTAACCCTTCTTCAGGGCGCATTCAACGCAATAGCGGGCTGTCTTTCCCTTTTCTACCTCAACACCATCCTCTTCGTCGATAGCTAAATATCGCTCGGACTGCGGTATAATACGGTGGCACCCATCACACTGGACTTTCCCTAACGAGATACAACCTCGGCGCATCTTTCATTGCCTCCTAACGTTTTTGAGCGGAATGCTCACAATCCAGTAATGAAAACGGTTGCCCTTCCCGTCTAGCTGTGCGATGCTGGCAGTAGGCCATTAGGGC
>DAOUCV010000057.1:0-31549 GCA_034432095.1 Dehalococcoidales bacterium | reverse complement strand
CTGCCTGGAGTGCGGTTACTGACTTCGCCGCGCCCACTGTTGCCATTATCAAACATACCAATCCCTGCGGTCTAGCCAGCCACCAAGATATTGCTGAAGCCTACCGGCGGGCTTACAGCGGCGATGAGGAAGCCGCCTACGGTGGCATCGTTGCTTCAAATCGACCGGTTACTCTCGCCATGGCTGAAGCAATGAAACCGGTCTTCTACGAGATAGTTGTTGCGCCCGAATATGAGGCAGAGGCGCTCAAGCTATTGAAGCGCAAGAAAGACCTCCGTATTCTTGTTGCCCAATTGCCACCCGGTTATGGTAAAGCTGAACCCGGCTATCTGGATTTTCGCCGGGTTAAGGGTGGATTTCTTGTTCAGACTTCGGACTCTGTCCCCGAAACCAAAGTAAATTTGAAAACCGTAACCAAGCGTGAACCGACCAAGGCTGAAATAGCCGACCTGCTCTTTGCCTGGCGAGCTGTTAAGCATGTAAAATCAAATGCTATTGTCCTAGCCAAGGATAAGACACTGGTGGGAATGGGCGCAGGGCAGCCCAGCCGCATTATCAGCGCCCGGATAGCCAAGGAAAAAGCGGGGGAGAAAGCTAGGGGTAGCGTGCTGGCATCGGATGCCATGTTCCCCTTCCCCGATGTGGTAGAGGCGGCAGGCGATGCCGGGGTGACCGCCATTATCCAGCCTGGCGGCTCAATCAGGGACGAAGACTCAATTAAGGCTGCCGATAAGTACAATATAGCCATGGTCTTTACTGGTGAAAGGCACTTTAGACATTAGAGCTGGAGGTTTACAGCTATGGCTAACGCTGTTTTAGTGGTGGATATGCTCAGGGGGTTTCTGGAAGAAGGCTATCCCCTTTACATCGGACAGAAATGCCGGCAAATCATCCCCAATATCCGTCATCTTCTGGAGCGTGAGTTAAAACACGGCTCCAAGCTCTTCTTCATCTGCGACAACCACGACCCGGATGACCTTGAGTTTGAGATGTTTCCCCCCCACTGTATTGAAGGCACTGTTGAAGCCGAGGTGATTCCCGAGCTGGCTAGGTATCCGGGTGAGATAATCCCCAAAAAACGGTACAGCGGCTTCTTTGCGACATCACTGGAAGAAAAACTGAGTCAACTCAAGCCAGAGAAAGTGATTATTTGTGGCGTGTTGACCAACATCTGTGTCCTGCATACCGCGGCTGATGCCCGAAACCGTGATTATAAAGTTGAGGTGCCGATTGACTGTGTGGCTTCGCCCGATGGCGAGGCTCACCGTTTTGCTCTGGAACACATCGAAAAGGTGCTCGGGGCAAGGTTAACTACTGTTGGAGGGTGAGCAGATGCAAGCTCCTAAATTTAAGCCCACTGAAGCTGTCCTATCCGGAGAGACGGCTGACATTTACTTTGCCCACACTATAGAGATATTGCGTAAGGAGGGGCTCAATCCAGTAGCCACAATGGAAGTATTTCCCAGCCGGGCGGGGATACTCTGTGGTATGGAGGAGGTCAAAGCTCTACTCGCTCGGGTCTTGCCCGAGGGTAACCGCGAAGTCTGGGCTCTGGATGAGGGTGACGCCATGGAGGCAAAAGAGGTGGTGTTGCGTATCACGGCGCCCTACCTGAGCTACGGACTATATGAGACAGCCATTGACGGTATTCTAGCCCACTGTAGTGGTTGGGCAACAGCCGCCCGGCAATGTGTGGAAGCCGCCAAGGGAATACCTATCATCAGCTTTGGCGTCCGTCATGTACATCCCGGAGTTGTTGCCGTAATGGACTATGCCGCTATGGTCGGTGGCTGTGCCGGCTGTTCCAGCATAGCCGGTGCCAGGTTGGCAGGCGTTAGGCCCTCCGGAACTATGCCCCACGCGTTGATACTGATTATGGGAGATACGGTCAAGGCTACCCTGGCCTTCGATAAGCACATGCCCCCCGAGGTGCCCCGCATATCTCTGGTGGATACCTTCAAAGACGAGGCTGAGGAAAGCCTCAGGGTAGCTGAGGCACTGGGTAGAAGGCTTCAAAGTGTACGGCTGGACACTCCCGGCGAGCGGGGGCGAGTTACTGCTGACCTGGTCAAGGAGGTAAGAGCTCGCCTGGATTTAGCTGGCTTCAACTATGTAAAGATTTTTGTTAGCGGTGGTATTGACCCGGAACGTATTACCTACTTTCGTGAGGCCGGAGCTCCGGTTGACGGCTTTGGTGTCGGGAGTTATATCAGTGGCGCTAAGCCAATTGACTTTACCGCCGACCTGCATGAGGTTGACGGCAAGCCGCTCGCTAAACGTGGCCGAATCCCGGGTATCACCCCCAACCCCAGACTCAAGCGCATAATGTAATGAGGTCAATTTAGAGTATAATGATACGCTGGTTTTACTATGTTGCCAGAGGCATAGTGATAGTAGCCCTGCGCCTGTTTACTCGCTGGCAGATTAAAGGCAGGGAGAATATCCCCAGCCAGGGAGCTCTGCTAATAATAGCTAACCACCTTAATCTTGCTGACCCTCCTCTGATCAGCGTTAGCCTTAAACGAAGAGTAATATTTATGGCTAAGGAGGAGCTATTCCGCTCCAGGTTCATAGGCTACTTCATAAGTAGCTTTGGTGCCTTTCCGGTACATCGCGGACAACTGGACAGGGAGGCGCTGCGTCAGGCAGAGAGAGTGTTAGCTAAGGGTCTGGCTTTAGCCATGTTTCCTGAGGCAACGAGGAGTAAGAATGCCAAATTACAGCCCGCTTTCCACGGTTCAGCACTAATAGCCCTGCGCCATGGAGTTCCAATCCTTCCCGTAGCCATTACGGGCACGGAAAGAATTAAAGGCCTATGCTGGATGTTGCGCCGCCCTCCGATAACAATTACCTTTGGTCAGCCGTTCCGTCTGCCCTCGGTGAACGGTAAGGTGTCCAAAGCCGAGCTTACTGAACTTACTACCTTTATGATGAAGCATATCGCTGAGCTCCTTCCGGTTGAATACCGTGGGTATTATGTAAAGTAAGGATTAAGATGACACTGAGGGTGGAAAAGGCCGCTGGAACCGGTTTTTGTTTTGGGGTTAAGCGGGCTATTGATACTCTGGCAAAGGCTGCTCGTGAACGTGGGCGGGTGGAAGCCTTCGGGGCTATTGTGCACAATCAGCAGGTGTTACAAAGACTGACAGATATTGGGGTAAGGGTAGTCAGCAGTCTGGACGAGATACAGGGTAACACCGTGGCTATCGGTGCTCACGGCGTGAGTCCACAACTGGAGAACGAACTTCGAGCTAGGTATCGCGACATAATCGATACCACCTGCCCATTCGTCCACCGGGCCCAGATTGCCGCTCGTAGGCTAGCCAGGTCCGGGTTTTTCGTCATTGTATATGGAGATGTTAACCATCCTGAAGTGAAAGGTATCCTTGGCTGGGCCAACGGCAAGGGCGTAGCCACAACAGATGAGAATTTTGTCACCAGGCTGGAGCATTTACCTCGCCGTCTGGGCGTGCTATCTCAGACAACCCAAATCCCGGCTCGTTTTGTCGAGTTTGTCAGGAAACTCATTGACTCTGTCCTGACCAAAGATGCTGAACTACGCATCGTTGATACCATATGCCACGATATCCGGGAACGCCAGCAAGCCGCCCTTGAGTTAGCTAAGAGGGTGGACCTTATGCTCGTTATTGGCAGCCACGCCAGCGCCAACACCAACCACCTCGCCGATTTGTGTGCTACCGCTACCAAGACATATCTGGTTGAGACTGCGGAGGAAATCCAACCCTCCTGGTTTCAGGGTCACCGTCAAGTAGGTCTGACTGGAGGCGCTTCCACTGCCGAGCAGACGATAAATGAAGTACTAATGAAACTAAAAGACCTGCCGATTTGAGAACAATCTCTATTCAGTGATGCCCTTGTACCGGACCAATAGCTCCAGCTTGCCTATTCTCTTGACGACTTCATTCAGGTCGCCAAAGTAGATACAGTAGCCAGGGCAGGCACTGACACAAGCCGGAAGAAGCCCCTGCTCAATCCGGTCAATGCACAGGTCGCACTTCTGGGCTATCCCCTGCTCCTCACTAAAGTAAATTACCCCGAGGGGACAGGCGTCAACGCAGTCCTTACAGCCAACGCAAAGCTCTTGGTTAATCAGCACGATGCCGTCTTCTCGCTTGTTTATTGCGTTTACCCGGCAGGCATCCTGGCATGGCGGCTGAGTACAGTGGATGCAGTGCGCCACTACATATCTTAACTGGAGCTTGCCTTCAATTTGGCGAGGACCATCGGGGTAAACCCTGATTAACCTCGGGCCAGCGGACAAATTATGTTCCTGCTTACAGGCAACCTCACAGGTATTACAACCAAAGCAGTCCTTCGCATTGACAATAAGGGTGTATTCCTTGGTCATTACGGCACCACCTCAGCAGGGTATATCTTACAGAGCAAGACTCTCAGGTTGGTTGCGCCTATCGCTACGTCGTAATCTCTGGGGTCATTATCGGTAAGGATGTTGATGTTGGATTGAGCCCAGCCGTGGTCAGGCGTTTTCACCTCGGGGAACCACCAGCCGTGCTCAGCGGCAACTACCCTGGGGTCAATTCCCGTCGTAAGTTTAGCTCGTTGCTTAATTCTCCCTCTGGGACTCTCGATGAATACCCAATCGCCCTCTTTTATACCGTGTTTTTCGGCTGTCTGGGGATGAATCTCAACCAGCGGGTCAGGATGTATTTCACGTAGCCAGGGAATCATACGGTACTCCGAGTGGTAAAAGACGGGGCTTCTGGCGCCGGTAATCAGAATATAGGGGTACTCCCGGGCCATTTCCGGTCTGCTTACCGGGCTTTCCGGGACTTCGCGGTATCGGGGTAGCGGGTCATAGCCCCAATCTTCAAGAATGGTTGAATAAAGCTCCACTTTCTTCGTGGGAGTGGAGAAGCCTCTCTTTTCATATTTGCGGTATTCCATTTCACCTTTGATATAGGGCATATCCTTAATCTGCTCCCAGGTAAGACCGGCTGGCTCCAAGATATAATCAAAACCGTCCTCCACGGTGTCAAACCAGTACGGCTCTTGCCCCAGCCTCTTACCCAGTTCGTTAAACATCTTGTGGTCTGGCCAGCACTCGCCAATCTGCACAATCTTTTTTCTGGGAAATATATACCCGTTCCGCTTGTAATAGCCACCGAGGTAGTTCAGCTCAAGCCAGGTAGCGGCAGGCAGAACAATGTCAGCCAGCTCAGCCGTTGGGGTCAAGAAGAAATCAGACACGACCAGGAAATCAACCTGGCTCAGCGCTTTATAGACCTCTTTGGCATTGGCACGGGTTATCACCGGGTTAGAGCCGTGAAGTTGCACCGCTTTTACCGGATAGGGCTTACCGGTCAGGATAGCATCCCAGACCATCTTGGGGGTAACTAAGGCAACCCTGCTCGCCAGTTTGTAAGTACTGCCGCCGAGTCGTTTCTCTCGCTGTTCCGCGGGCAGTTCTCGATGCCTGGCAAACTCACTCATCGTCCGCACCGGTGGTGGGGGGAAGAAAACGTTGCCTCCGGGCACATCCAGATTACCGGTTATTGCCATCAGGTCGGTGAGGATACGATTGTTGTCGGTGCAGTTTATTGTCTGCTCAATAGCTACTCCCCACTGGATGCAGGCTGGTTTGGTCTCAGCATAGAGCCGCGCCGCGTTTCTGATTTTTTCTGCCGGCACCCAGGTAATCCTCTCCACCCTATCCAGTGGGTATTCCTTCACCCGCTCAACGAACCTGTCCCACCCGTAGGTATATTTCTCCACGAATTCCTTATCGTAAAGCCCTTCGCTAATGATTACATTAGCCATACCCAAAGCCAGAGCTGTATCTGTGCCCGGTCTGAGCTGTAACCAGATGTCAGCCCGTCCCGCCAGGTAGGTCAGCCTGGGGTCAATGACAATCAGTCTTGCCCCCTCAGCCAGCACTCGGGACATATTTTCTGCTTTGTATTCATCGGTGTGAGTCCAGACAATATTGCTACCCCATACCATGACACAGTTGGGGTGGCCATTGTAATCGCATATGGGCATGAAACCACAGGTTATTAAAGTAGCGCCCAGCCTTGACATATAGCACATATGACCGGCGGTAATGACATTCGGTGTCCCCAGAAGGTTGGCAAAACGATATAGAAATTCGGCATAGTCCCGACTGGTACCCTGCCCTATCACAATGGCTTCAGGACCATACTTCGGGATAATCTCCTTATATTTATTGACAATTGTATCCAGAGCCTC
Organism: Dehalococcoidales bacterium; assembly: GCA_034432095.1. Classification (GTDB taxonomy): domain Bacteria; phylum Chloroflexota; class Dehalococcoidia; order Dehalococcoidales; family UBA2162; genus DAOUCV01. The sequence continues at coordinate 25,321 of DAOUCV010000057.1, read as the reverse complement.
ATCCCAGGAGATACGTTGCCACTTGCCCTCGCCCTTCTTGCCAGCACGTTTGAGAGGATAAATAACCCGCTCAGGGTGATACACAAGTTGCAGGTAGGCGAGTCCCTTACTGCACATGGTACCGCGGTTGCTGGGACAATCCGGGTCCCCTTCAATCTTAGTGATACGACCACCTTTAACGTGGACTAACACTCCACAACCACCATGACAACCCCGGCAGTTGCTTCTGATTACCTGCACATTTGATTCAATCACGCCATGCTCTTCCTCCTCTCTGTACCTCTCAGGTTAAGGGGATATGCTCTATTATAACTCTAGCCAGCCTCTAAAGTCCTGTCTCCATCTTTCTTCGGTAACAAAAATTATGAGTCAATTCGTTCTCTTGACAAGTTCGCCGAATAGCACTAGACTAATGTGTAACATGTAAAAATCACATAAAACCAGAGAAAAGGATGCTTTGGATGAAAGGCATCGGAGTTGCTAATTGATACAGCGGTTCTTGATGCCCTTTTTGGGTTTAATAGAGGCAGTCTGCCGCCAAGGAGGTGATGCTATCGGGCTAAAACAATTGAAGTGGTAAAAGTAAGGTGGTTGACAAAGTGAGGACGTCGAGGAAAGACTGAAGGGCAAGAGTCAGTAAAATTCAGCGTGGAGGTGGAGCAACCGTGAAAAAGAAAATTATCTGGATGCTAGTGAGCTTCCTGATGGCATTATCCCTGGTGATAGCTTCCTGTGCTCCGAAAGAAGTAGAGGAGAAAAAAGTCGAGGAAAAAGCGACAGTAGTAGTAAAACCAGAAGAAAAAGCGGTGGCGGAAGAGAAGGTCGTGAAGGAAGAGAAAGAGATGGTGACTGATTCACTGGGCAGGTTGGTGGAAAAACCGCGATACGGCGGTGTATTCACTATGTGTTTCACGTCATCGCCGCTGAATTGGGATGAAGCCTTTCAGCCCGTGTGGGTATGCAGCGGCAGTCGCCTTGTTTATGAGATTCTCTTGCAGGGAGACTATACCAAGGGGCCAACCGGCACCGGTGAAGTAAGTTACCGGGTGAACCCCTTTCCCTTCCCTTGGTTTATGACTGGAGCCCTGTGTGAGAGCTGGGAAATTGTTAATGACCAGACAATGCGGTTCAATATCCGTAAAGGCGTCCGTTTTCACAATAAGCCGCCAACGAACGGCAGAGAAATGACTGCCTATGACATTGAGTATTCCTTGATGAGGATGGCGACATCCCCAACATCCTACAATTACAAGAATTATCCGATAGGTAGAGACGTATCGACGATAACCGCGCTCGATAAGTGGACGCTTGAAATCACCTGTCCGCCCGGGATGCTGTCCAGGGCATATTCAGGCTATGTGGGAACCCAGGGGTGGGTGGTTCCCCGTGAGGCCGTTCAGCAATATGGTGACCTGCAAGATTGGAGGAACATGTGCGGCACAGGACCGTTCATGATTACAGACTTTGTGCGTGATGCTTCCATTACATATGTCAAGCATCCTAACTACTGGCAGAAGGACCCCTTTCATCCGGAGAACCAACTGCCCTACGTGGACGGTGTTAAGATTCTGATTATTGCGGATAAGTCCACCAGGCTGGCGGCATTAAGGACAGGAAAGATTGACCAGATGGCGGGCCTGTGGCTGGAGGACAAGGAGTATTTCGACAAGACAAACCCTGAAATGCTCTGGGGGAGGTATCTGCCAAATTACTGGACCATCGGCTGGAGAGTTGACAGGAAGCCGTTTGATGACCTTAGAGTCAGAAAGGCATTGTCGATGGCTGTAGACCGGCGGGAAATACTCAGTTCGTTCTTGAGAGGCGACGGTGAGCTTCTTCAGACGGTTTGTATGAATGCTCCAGAGTTCAAGCACTATTTCAGGCCAATAGAGCAGCTTTCCGCCGCTGCCCAGGAGAACTATACCTATGACCCGGAGAAGGCGAAGAAGCTTCTGGCTGAGGCGGGTTATCCCAACGGCTTTAAGACTAATATCATATGTCTGACAGACCAAGTGGACATGTTGTCCATCATTAAGGAGTACTGGAGCAAGATTGGTGTAGACCTGGAGTTGAAGATAATGGAAAGTGGTACCTGGACCGGTACATACTATAGCGGAGCATACGACCAGATGACCACCTTCGGGCACAATCCAAACCGGCCTGAAATGTTCATACAGTTCACCTGGGGGCAGGCGATGAACTTCAGCAAGGTCAACGACCCATATATCAACAATCTGTTCGTTGAAAGTGCGGCGACGCTCCTGACTGACCCGGAGCGGAACGCAAAATTGGTCCGGGATGGAATCGATTATGTCATTGCACAGGCCTATTCATTTACACCCCCGACGCCGTATAATTATGTTGGCTGGCATCCCTGGCTGAGGCAATATACTGGCGAGATAAGCATCGGTTCATGGGCCCACTATGAGACCTGGATCAAGTACGTCTGGATAGACCAGGCATTGAAGAAATCCATGGGTTACTAATCCTGTCATCGTGTGGACAATCAAATAGAAGGGGGCTCGGAACTCAATCTTCCAGCCCCCTTCCTTGAATTAGAGCGAAGGAGGGAAGGAAGGTGCTTTTAACTGACGAGCAAAAGAGAATGTATGAGGGGGAATACGGGCCGGGGATGCAAAAAGCCATAACCATGCTGGTCGAATACGGCAATGTCTGGGATGCCGAGAGAATGGTAAAAGTCCACAATGCGCACGTCGGGCTGGGCGGTGGGGAATGGCTCAGGGAGATACTGGAGGGAGTGGAACAGATTAGGGCTTTTACTACAACACATGCCGCGATGACCGGTGCCACCGCCAGAGCCATAGGTCTACAGGAAGAAGTCTGCCAGCGCCAAGAAAAAGAGCACACTGAGACCATGGCTCTATGCGTTCCCAGGGGCTTTATTCCGACGATGACCTGTGCTCCTTATCTGGTGGGCAATGTGCCCACGCCAGGCAGAGTCTTTTCCTGGCCGGGGTCGTCGGGTATTATTATCGCTAATTCGGTATTCGGTGCCAGGGGCAACCGCGACGCCATGCCAGCTTCCATGGCAAGTGCCATCACCGGATTAACCCCGGATATGCTGCTACTGAAGAAGGAGAACAGGTACGGGCAGGTTCTGTTCAAGCTTGAAGACCTCGATGTAGAAAAGTTGACTGAGGCCGATTACGGCGCTATTGGTTATTACATCGGCGGTGTGGCTGAGACCAAGAATGTGGTTGTCGATGGCATCCCTGATACCGTTTCATTTGACTATCTTAAGTTCTTGATGTCACCGCAACCCGTCTCGGGAGCAGTCGCCATGTGCCATGTTGTCGGAGTCACCCCGGAGGCGCCAACCGTGGAAGAGGCCCTGGGACACCGGAAACCCCAGGAGACAATAAAGATTGGTAAGAAAGAGCTCAGGGAGGGGTGGGAAAGTCTACACACGGCTAAAACGGATGAAGTCGAGGTTGTCTTCTTCGGTTGTCCCCATCTCAGCATCGCCGAGATTGGCAAGGTTGCACGGCTGCTGGAGGGCAGGAAGATAGCTGACAGCGTGAGGCTCTTTGTCGCAACCGCCGAGCAGATATATACCCTGGCTAAACGTATAGGATACGTCGATATCATCGAAAGCGCCGGTGGCGTAATTGTCAGCGGCCCATGTATTCAGGGATTACCTTATCCCCAGCTGAAGGTGCCTGCCGCTACCGCCGCCACCAACTCAGCCAGAGCTGCTTCCTATCAGGCGAGACGCGGGATTAACATCCAATATGGGAGCTTTGAGACCTGCATCAATGCAGCAATAACCGGAAAGTGGGGAGGTTAACAAGATGATACTCAAGGGGAAAACAGTAAAAAAAGGCCAAGTAGAGGGAGAAGCGATAGTCTCCCAGAGACCATTTTCATTCCTTGGTGACCTGGACGTGGCCACGGGGAAGATTGTTCTTAAAGGGCACGATCTAGAGGGACAGAGTATAGCCAACAAAATCTTTGTCTTTGCCACGGGAAGGGGCTCAACGGTAGGGCCCAATATAGCCTATATGGCCAAGCAACTTGGCAACGCGCCCAAGGGAATGATTTGTGTTGAGGTGGAACCCGTCATGGCTATGGTTGCAATAATGAATGATATCCCGATGGTGCACAGACTAGATCGGAACCCACTGGAAGTAATCAAGACGGGAGATTATATCAAGATGAATGCCACCGAAGGTATTGTCGAGGTGATAAAGAAAACTAGTTGATTGCCAACCGAGGCCTGTGAATTCCCGTTGCAAGTTCGGGTAAATCTGCCTAGCCCTGCCTAGATGCGATGATTTCAAGGTAACGTCTTTGGAATGTCATATTTCCGTACAGCATGCAGGACAAAGTTGATAAGAGGAGCCACATTGACCAGAGGCTGGTAACATGACGTCACGAAAACGCTGACCTCCAAGGTAGTATTGCTCAGGAGGTGCCGCGATGCTTTACACGGGTATTGACTATCAGAGGGGCTTCTCATATTTAACGGCTAATATACATCGAAGGGATAGCTGATGGCTGGGGCTAATCCGGGGCTAGTCGCGGTCAGTGTGTATCCAGAACCACGGAGATTGATGGACAGATGTGCCCACGTGGCTACGCCATTCACGGCATTGACCGTTTTTGTACCAAATAGCACAGCCCCACTGGTGCCAGTCCCAGGTGTAATATCCAAGGTCACAGGTGCGGTGGAAGTGGTCACCGTGTTCCCGTAGGAATCCTGTATACTTACTTTCACCTCCGTAGTAAGAGTTGACCCAGCCTTAAACCTAGCCGGGACTTTGGTAAAGGCAAGCTGCGTTGCCGCACCGGGCGCTACATTGAAATAATTGCTGAGGGCTGAAGTCAACCCAGGGCTAATCGCCATCAACCTGTAGTCAAACCCAGCCAAACGGATAGAGAGGTCAGTGAACGTGGCTATACCATTCACAGCTCTAACCGTTGTTGTTCCATATAGCGTTGCCCTGTTATCGTTGACAATTAGCGTGACGAGCGCCGTAGAATTGGTCACAACGTTTCCGCTAGCATCTTCTATCTTCACTACTGGTTGGATGGGGAAGGCTGACCCGGCTGTAGCCCCAACAAGCTCTGTCGCAAAGACGAGCTTCATTGTCTCATTAGACGACCCCTGGGTCAATAAAAGAGGTTCTTTTAGTGTGGATGAAAATTCTGATGACGCTGGAGAGCCAATCTTTATCCCAATATTACTGATACCCAGAGGGACCAAGATCGCCGTTAGTGTTAACACCACTGCGAGAGCGATTAATAAATATCTCCTCTTCGTTGATGTTTGAATAATCTTGCTGCCGACAGACCACCGAGACCGCTTGGTGACTTCTACTGGAGCATGAGCCTCTTCCGGAAGGATTTCGTCGGGAACAATCTCAAGGTCTTCCTCTATAAGACGGGCAGCCGGACGTAACCCTTTCCACTCAAACCTCACCATATACCAGAGGCCACTTGAACCCGCTGAAGGAGCTGAATACCTTGAAGGCTCATCATCTACCACTCCAATTTGACCTCTGTACGGTGAATGAGAAGTTAGACGGACTCTTACTCTGTCACCTTTTTTGAACTTTGGCATATGTTTCGTGTTCCCCAGTGCCAAAAATCCTGTTATATAGGTCGACACCGTAGCTGGTGTCCAGCGGTTCGCCTTCAATCAGCTTGTAGGTTCGGGTTCCATCCGCCTTTCTTTCAGCGCGCAAGAAAAGGGTGCCGTCCGTTCTTCCCTGGTAAAGCTCGTGCGCAAACTGGTACAGATGGGACACGAAGATGACCTTGACCTGTCTCTCTGAGAGAGCCGCTACTATCTGCCTTGCAATCTCCGCTCCTTCTCTCTCGTTGGTGGCGGCAAACGCTTCGTTAAACAGGACCAGAGAATTGGCGGACAAATGGTCGGCAATTTGACTCATGCGGTTGAGTTCATCATCCAATTTGCCGCTTTCCATGGAGACATCTTCCTTGCGCTTGAAGTGCGTAAAAAGTCCCGTGCACAAATTGGCGGAAAAAGAACGGGCTGGAACAAACATCCCGCAATGCATCATCATCTGTGACAGGCCTACGCTCCGCAGAAAGGTCGTCTTTCCACCCTTGTTGGCTCCGGTGACTATGATAAGACTCTTGTTGTCGGCATTGATGTCATTCGCCACCACCTGTTTCCCCAAGCTCAGTGCCAGGGAAATGTCATAAAGCCCCTCAGATGCCAGTCTGCGCTCGCTTGCTGCGGCAACCACAGGAAAACACATTGGCTCGCCCAATTCCATCAGACGGTCATGCAGGTTGACACAGCCGAGGTAGAAGGCGAGCTCAGTCCGCAACATAACGAGGAAGTTGAGAACATGGTCTACCGATTGGGCAGTAGCATTGGCCACCGAGTTGATCCCCCGGTTCCTAAGCTCGCCCAGTTTCCTCATCGCGGTCTCATCTTGGTCATTAATACGGAAGGTGTATCCCCGTAACCCTTTGCTGAACATCCGTTGGAGCCACTTCTTCTGGCTCTGTGGTTTAAGCAATACGTAGTTGCTGCCCCTATTGCCTTTCCCTAATTGTGCGCCGATCAGAACCTCATCACGCAAATTCAACTCCCCAAGATGCTCCTCAATTTCTGCCAGGTATTCACTGGTAATCTCTCCCTTGAGCCTGGCAAAGAACTCCGTAAAACCCTCCGATTCAAATTTGTCGGCATCTTGGTCAGCAATGCTCCTGAGCATCTTCAGCGTACCCAGGAATACCTGCAAGGTCTCGACAGCACGAGACAGCATCGACAGCGGAGAATAGGCAAGCCCGGCGGTCCAGTGGGACACTTTTCTGTCTCCGATAACGCTGACCGTGAGCTTGTACAGTTCCTTTACCACGGAGGGATTCTTCAGACAATCCTTGAGGACTGCCTGTCGATAAAGTATGACGTCAGGTCCATTACCGAGGCCGGACAGTAGAGCGCTCTTTGCCACTCGGTATAGGAACTCCTCGCCATTGGCCATAGCGCTGAGAACCGGGTCAAGCTGCAGGTCCTGCATCAGGTCCGACCCGTTCCAGGGCTCATTCTGCTCGAGGTCGAAATCTCGGTCCTTGTACATCAGGTAGACTTTCACTACTTTATTCGCTCCTTCAGAGACTCATACGTCAGGCCGTACTTCTCGGCCATTGCCTTAGCATAGGAGAGTCCCTGCGGGGCTCTCCTTACGATTTTGTACGTCCGTAGCGACGGATTTTCGGGGGCTACCATACTGACCATGCTCACCGTCTTATCACTGTATGATACTAGCTCCTCGACAAATGTTACCCATACACAAATTGAGTCCAACTGGCTTAGACTCTCCATCACCTTCTTGCCCAGGAAGACAGCGTCGTTCAGTGTCGTGGAGGTCAAAATCTCGTTGGCTATGATGATGCTGCGCGGAGTAGCCTCGTTGAGAATGCCATGGACTCTCGTGAGGTCGTCCTCCAGTCTGCTTTTTGGCTCCTCAACGGTCTCTTCTTTTTCGAAATGGGTAAATAGCTTGTCGAACAAGAAGAGCTTAGCTTCCTTTCCCGGCACAGGACAGCCCAGAGTGGCAAGATAGTGCGACTGTCCGAAAGCGCGCGCGAAGGTGGTCTTGCCTCCCTGGTTTGGCCCCGAGACCACGAATATGCGCTCTTTGCCCTGCATGAAAAAGTCATTGCATACAATAGGCCTGCCTTCGGAAATAAGCTTGTTGGCCAGGGCTAGGTCAAACCCTTCCGTCTGGTAAATCTCTTTGCTTGTGTCTGAGACTTCAGGATAGCAGAATTTCAACCCAGCTGCCTTGATGGAATTTATGAATTCCAGGTAGGCAACGTAAAACTGGACTTCGCGGTCAAAAGTGGCGATTGTTTCATCGAGAAAGTCCACATTCTTTTCACAAAAGTCATACAAGTCTTGAAATATTTCCCGATGCAATCGAGCCACCGCCTCCAGAACTACCGCCTCCAGGTCATTCATCTCTGCAGGCTCGGAAAACGTAGCCTGGTAATCCCTATCCCCTCCCTGTTTGAACCTCTCGAATGTCTTCTTCACTTCGGCGCTGTAGTCCACCTCAGCTTCGCGCCGCCGGACCGTGAAGTTTTTCCCCTTGATATGTATGCAGTAGTTCACTGCAGCCAGACTGGTCTGCAATCGCTGTGTTTCTTCTGCAAGGGATGTGAAAGGCTCTGAATTTACATAGTCTCTCAGGTACTCGCGGAATGCTAAGAACCCCTGCGATTTCAGGTCCGCTGCCGACAGGTCACGATAGAGAGAGCTAACTGCGTCACAATAGACACCCACTGCGTCCAGGAACCACCTCTCCTTCTGGAGCTGGTAGGAGAGCCGGTCACGGCGCGCAAGGTAATCACGCACAGTGTGCATCCGTTGTGCAAAGGCGCCTATGGCCCGAGCCGGCTCTTGTCTTTCGAGTTCCTGCATTACTTCATGACGATACTTGATGGCGCCGATACGTTTCAGAGGAGACCAGAAAAAAGGTCTCAGATTGTATTCTTCCCTGCCCTTGATAGCGGCTTCTACAATCTGATCAAGATTCAGGTCAGCGAAAAAGACCGGCGGCTCCGCCTTTTCCACCAGCCTGTCTTCAGGCTTCTCGAACAAGATGCTTTCAAAACTCATGCGGTAACCTCTATCTGTGAGTTGCCGCAAAGTGGGTGGCCATTGATTGCACTCCCACGTTTGGAAAATAGAAAAATCCCTGCCGGCTCGTGGAGGCTTTTGTCCCTCCTTCGGTATTACCGGCATGTTATTGGGCGTCACTGCCCAACTGAATTATACCAAGAAACTGTTGAAGCGACAAATTTCAGGTTACCGGACGATGTGAATTCTCTCCGGGCTATTGCCGAAGTCAATAGTCGCCTTTATCGAGTACTACAACTATCACGGCTTGTCCACTGAAATGGGATGATAAGCCCCAACGAGCATCTTTGACAACGAAGGGGAAATATAATAAAAAAGAATTACCTCGGAAGTGAAGTTGGGTTATAGCTCAGGGTTATAAGACCTGTTGCAAATACATATGTATTTCACCTGAATATCAAAAGGAGGGAAACAAACGGGACAGCCAAAATTTGAACATTACATTTAAGAGACCTGTGGCATAAGTCATATCCTGCCGGCTTCCATACCGAGGTCACAAAACCGGTCCTCGGTCTAAGAATAAATGAGGTGGAAGCTAAGGGGCATTCTCCTTTCGCGTTATCCTGGGTGCTGATAATGGTACCAACATGTTAGACCTGGGGGGTGAAGATGAGATAAAGGAGGCGTACCATGCCAGTATATTCTCATTCACAGTTAAGCATGTATGAGGAGTGCCCGCTCAAATACAAGCTCTGCTACCGGGATGGGATTAAACGGGACACAGAAAGCGTTGAAGCCTTTTTGGGCAATATGGTCCACGAGACCCTCAAGAAGTGCTATGACGATGTCCGCCTCACCAAGCTTAACACGCTGGACGAACTACTCTCCAACTACGATAGCATCTGGCAAAAGAGATGGCATGACCTCATCGTTATCACTAAAAAGGACGTAAATCAGGAGCACTATAAGGCACTAGGCAAGAAAATGGTTGAGACCTATTACCGGCGCTATGCACCATTTGATGCGGACACCACCATCCAGACTGAGATGCGTCTCAATTTTGCCCTCGGTGAGGATGAGAAATACAGGCTGACCGGCTACATAGACCGGCTTTCCTGTACCAGTGATGGCACTTACCGTATTCACGACTACAAGACCTCAGCCTACCTGCCCAGCCAGCAACAGGCTGACAGTGACCGCCAGCTGGGGCTGTATCACATTGGTGTGCAGAAAAGGTGGCCGGACGTTAAGGACATCAAGCTCGTCTGGCACTACCTCGCCTTTGACCGGGAGCTTGTTTCGTCACGCTCAGACGAGGCGGTTGCTCAACTGGTGACTGATACTACCAGACTTATTGATGAGATTGAATCAGCCAAGGAGTTTCCACCCAAAGAAAGCGGCTACTGTGAATGGTGCGAGTATCCCGACCTCTGCCCCATGAGAAAGCACTTCTACACGGTGGAGGCTTTGCCAGCTAATGAGTATCTCAATGAACCGGGGGTTGTGCTGGTCAACAGGTACGCAGAGCTAAAAGAACAAGCCAGGGCGATTGGGGAAGAAATGGACAAGGTAAAGGAAGCCCTCACCGAATACGCCCGCAGGGAGAATGTAACCCTCATTAGGGGAAGCAGTCACAAGGTCCGGGTCAGGTTTGATGAGAAGCTCAAGTTCCCCAGCAAAAATGAACCTGAGCGCGAAGGACTCGACGAGGTAATCATGCAGGCAGGCAAATGGCTGGAGGTCTCACAGCTTGACACGGCAGCGCTCACCAGAATCGTCGAGGAAGGTCTGTGGGACAAGGAACTTATTGACCAGGTAATGAAATACGGCAGGATTGAAGAAACCAGTGCCGTCTATTTGTCAAAGCTGAAGGAAGATGAAGAATAACCGATGATAATTTGGGAGTGAAAATGCTTGGTGCCATTGCCGGCGATATTATCGGCTCAGTGTATGAATCTGGATGGATGAAATCTACCGACTTCCCTCTGTTTACTCCTGGGTCCAAATTCACGGATGATACCGTGTTGACGGTAGCCGTAGCTGATTGCATTCTTCACAATAAAGACTACGCTGCGACATTCAAAAGCTACGGGAGGCGCTACCCGGATGTGGACTACGGTGGTATGTTCTACAGGTGGCTTTTTAATCCGGCTTCACATCCATATAACAGCTTTGATAACGGCTCAGCGATGCGGGTTAGCCCGGTGGGATTTGCCTTTGACACTATTGACGAAGTGCTCAAAGAAGCCAAACGGAGCGCTGAGGTAACTCACAACCATCCCGAGGGCATTAAGGGTGCCCAGGCAATTGCTTCAGTCATCGCCACAGGCAATCATCGTTTTCCTGGAATCAAATGACTATGAAGATGCCATCAGGAAAGCGGTGTCTCTGGGCGGTGACAGTGATACCCTCGCCTGTATGGCCGGAGGTATCGCTCAGGCCTTTTACAAGCAAGTTCCTGAGTATATAACCGAAAAAGTGAGACAACTACTTGACGATGACCTGCTGGCTATTGCCAATGAATTTAATGAGTACCATAGCCATATTAGCCACATTGCGCCATGACTTCAACAGGCTGCTGCTCCACGCTTTGACCGGGCATTCACTACAGGCTATAATGAGGTCAAGAAAAAGTTGGCTACGAACGACTAGTAGCAAAATCAGTTATGTCAATTCTTTAAGGATATAGATTAGCTTCATGCGCCTATAGCTCAGCGGACAGAGCATCGGTCTTCGGAACCGAGGGTCGTGGGTTCGAATCCCCCTAGGCGCGTATCTGAATCATCGCTATTTGGCAACATTCTTTTCTAAGCAAGGTTCAAGCAATCGGTCAAACTTCTCCGCTGCAGACTTACCCGCCCAGGCATAAGGTGGCTATAGACGCCGAGCGTAACGCTAACGTTGGCGTGTCCCAATGCCCAAGAAATGGCCTTAAGGTTTACCCCTGCGGCAAGCATAATTGATGCATTCGTTGGCGGCCAGTCTCCCCAGTTGTACAGCATCCTTGAGTGCCTTATGCAACAGTCGGTAATCATGTAACGCACTTCGAGCACTGCGTCCTTGTCGGACTACGTCAGCACAATAATTGGCTATATGGCACGGCCGCGGTTGATTTAGGCGTATCTGACCCAATATTGGACAAAGGTAATGTTTGACTATGTACTCGTATCCCTGAGCTGTCCTAGCTCGGCAACGCATTGTGGCATAGTTGGAAAGCCGCATGACAGCCAAATCCCGATAACCGGACCTGGTTTTGGCTTTGGCCTGGGAGCAGGTGTGTATAAGGGTAGAGTGCCGCCACTAACGCGCTCAAGAGGAGCCTTTATAAAGGGTGTTCAAAATTTCCAGCGTAAAAAGAGCCAGCAGTAAGCACCATGTTTACCGGCCCCGTTACCATGCAGTCTTCGTAGGCACGGAGCTGAGAAAAGAGATTTACCGTAAGGCGGGTCTGCGTCCAATTTTTACCCTGGTGACCTTCTTCACGCTGTGCCGTGGCGCCCCCGGCACCCTAAACCGGCTATTATCAATACGGGGTACCGCTTTTTCTTCTGGAGGCTCCACCTGAGGAATCCAGCTATAGGGGACCCGGTAAGCGCGGTAAACCCCGCTGTGAATACCTTTCTTGCCATGGTACGGGTTAATGTATTCCCATACCGTCTCATGCTCAGCGGTAACCTCAAAAATACGACCACTGTTGCCTTCTGTTATCAGAGTGTTCCCGTTGGGCAGACGCTGTGCTGAACTCATAAGAGGGCTGTAAAGCTTGCTCCCCAGAACAGGCATCCCAAATCCGGCTTCCTGTGCCGGATACTGCCAGACTACGTCAAGCGTCACCGGGTTAAATTCCAGGACACGAGAATAATCTCTCAAAGCATTGCGTCTGCCGGCGGGAGAGCCCGGATTGGGGGCACCATATCCCGCCCATCCTCCGTTATCGAACACCAGGATGTTCCCCTCGCCGGGTAGCCCTTCAGGAATCATGTGGACATGGTGTGGCCCTATAATCTGCCCCAATTTCTGCCAAGCGTTGGTACCTACGTAATCTGGCCCTATCTGCCAGACGATTCTCCCCGTCTTTTTATCCAAAATAGCCATGATATTGGTCTCACGACCGCTCCAGATGATGTTGTCAGGGTGAAACCGCCCGTCCCCCGCTCGGAACCATTTGTTGGGGCCTAGCATTGATACTGAGTTAAGATGCATCCAGTCCCCCATTGCTCCTCCGGCCTTTATTATGCCCGGATTACGAGATAGAACATTTCTGGCCTCCTCACTGAATCCCATTTCATTAAAGTGGTCACTGCATATCCACTCCCAGACAATGTTTCCTTCCCAGGTAACCTCGATCACGGTATCATCCACCAGCAACTTGTCACTGATATCAGGATTTTTCAAATTTTTGTGACAGGCAAGCAGTGTATTTCCTTTATCAACCAAGGGTTCCATCCCGGGGACATAGTATCCCACTGGATTACCTTCCCTCTGAAAATCGTGATGTTGTCTTGCCATCCATGTCGGTCTGTGGTGTGGGTCTCTGATAAGCTCATATTTATCGAACCTCCATACAATATTGCCCTCCCAGTCAACCTGAATGAGGTCCACATTGTCCTGGAAACCATATTCAGGGTCTCTTGCCCTGCTATTACCCATTACATAGCCACCGGGAAGAATTTTATTGGGACTAGGAAAGCCCATGAGACCAATCCAGTGATTGACCACGTTGCCATTCATATCAATCAAAATGGCGCCGGTATCTCTAGGTTGAAAAACGGTATAACCATTCCAACATTTATCCGGTTCATATATGGTGGTTCCGGTGGGATAGATAGTTGGTGGCATTGCTTTCCTCCTGACTTTGCTCTATATACTATATCCGTATCATTGTAAAATATCAAAGGACAGGACTTTTTAATCAGAGGGTTGCGTTCAAAAGTTGGTTATTTTTCCGCCAACACCAAAATTAAGCACCATTTTATCTGTTCGGTTCCACAATCAATAGCGCATCACCGGCATTGACCACCTCCCCCTGGAAGGTCAATATTTCTCTTACGGTTCCGCTATGCGGGGCGGTGACCTGGTTCTGTATCTTCATCCGCTTGATTATTTACAAATTACTAGAGAGGTGTCATTAGCTTAATCATGCCCGCCAATCATTACCAGCCCCGAAATACCCCGGGTTACGTCTTCAAAGCGTCCCCTTGGTGCCGTTTACGACCCGGATTCACCCTTTTGCCGAAGAACCGCTTTACTCTGGCTTGTTTTTATGCCCGGTCTATGTATAAAGTATAATATGTCAGGTAAGAATTGCGTCAGTGGCGATGAAAGGGGGAAAATGTCAGAAACGAAATATGGTAAACATATAATTCGGGAGCCTTTCCACAAGGCATCGGAAGAATTCGGCGGGGGAACCATATTCAAACACACCGATGATGAAAACTCGGGAGTAATCTTTGAACACCACTGCATCAACAATCCCAACTGGTCTATCGATGAAAGCCGTTCTCACGATACACACGAACTGCTCTGTTTCATCGGCGGAAATCCGAAAAATATCGTGGATTTAGGGGCGGAAGTTCGACTCTGCCTGGGTGATAACAATGAAGAACATATCATTAATAATGTCACAGTAGTCTCCATCCCGCCGGGATTGAAGCATGGCCCCATTACCGTCAAAAAGTTATCTAGGCCCTTTGTACTGCTCAGGATAATAAATACCAGGGAATATCAAGCCAGGTTGAACGCGGAAGCCGGAGAGGGGGAGGCCTTCTCTCAGAAAAGACTGAGAGAAGGCAATGAAGTTACCAAGCATGGGAAAAAATATTGGATGAATACTATTCGAGGACCTCTCTATATAGACTACGAGCCGGGCTGGACCGGGACATCGATATGGGCTCATCACAACGAATATTATAATGGTACGACCCTTGGTTACCACTGCATAGTGACGCCCTATGATGTGCGGTTTTCCCACGCACATAATTTCCATGAAATGCTCTCCTTCCTCTCAGGCGATCCGGAAAATATCAGGGAGTTGGGAGCAGACGTTAGCGTATGCCTCGGCGACGAGCTGGAAAAACACACCTTTAACACCCCGACGATTGTCTCCATACCTCCCGGTTTGAAACACTGTCCGATGCTTGTTAACAACATCACCAAACCCGTCGTTTTCCTGGAAGTCTCGGTAACAAAGGAATTTCGAGGCAAACCGGAGGACAAATGACTCTCGAACAAACGAGGGATGGTTCAAGAACCTTGCAGACAAAAAGGGTATTATTAAACAAAAAGGAGAAAAGAAAGTGGCAAAAAATAGGTATGATAAGAATATCGTCTCAGAACCCAAGCCCGGCGACCGGCATAAAGATACGGATTTAGTGAAGTTCCCGTTTTATGTCGACGAAGAAGTCGTCCCCGGTGCTTACTATCTCATGGCGGCTAGCTTCATGGGCACTACCGGTCAAGGCTCGCCCCCCTTCGAACATTCCCATGATTTCGATGAATACCTGATATTCCTCGGGACCAATCAAAAAGACCCCAGAGACCTAGGTGGAGAAGTCGAACTCTGGCTGGGTGGTGAAAAGCATATTATCACTAAAAGCTGCGCCGTCTTTATTCCAGCCGGCACCAAGCATGCCCCGATCTATTTTAAAAGAATAGACACCCCTATCTGGTATCTGGCCACCGGCCCTACGCCAAAATACCCTGTACCACCGGACATACAAAGGAAAATACAAGAAGCGCAAAAAGAAAAAAGGTAATCATGCGCAGATGTAACCCTGATAAGGCCACACCACTCAATACGAATTAAAGGAAGCGGTCTTTTCCATCGGCTCACGACCATGTTCCGGACCTAGCTTTTCCCTATCGTAATAGCCCAGAGCGATCAGGATGTCTATCTCCTTACTGTGCTCGCATGCTATTCCTATATCGATGTCGTGGGTTCGAATCCTCCTAGGCGCGTACCCAAGTTAAAGAAGGAGGGCACAATAAACAGCCGCTGTTGGTTTGATTTACTCGTTGCTGGATATTATAATTAGATAATCAAGTAAGATATAGAGATAAATGGAGGGAGCCAGATGAAACTCAAAGACAAGGTTGCTATTGTGGTTGGAGGTGGCAGTGGTGTTGGAAGGGCGTCGTCAAAGCTATTGGCCCAAGAAGGCGCCAAGGTAATGATAGCTGATATAAACATCGAAAATGCTAACAAGGTGGCTAACGATATTAGGGCAGCGGGCGGTGAAGTATCAACATTTCAGATGGACATGACCAAAGAGGAAGATTGTTTTAAGTTAGCCGAGGCTACCCTGAAAAAGTACGGCAAGATAGATATACTTTGCAACATAGCCGGGGGGTCGGTGGGGCCCAACATTCGTGACAATTTAGAGCCCTTCTCCGGGCAGACCAAAGAGATGTGGGACCGGATAATTGATATTAACCTGAACGGAGCCCGTAACTGTACCCGAGCCGTGATTAACCACATGATGGAAAGACGTTACGGCAAAATCGTGAATTTTTCTTCTATCGCAGCCATAAACGGTATGGCCAACGGCGTTGACTATTCTGCGGCCAAGGCAGGGATAATCGCCTTTACCAAATCGCTGGCTATGGAGATGGTACCCTATGGAGTGTATGTCAACTGCATCACCCCGAGCGGGACAGCCACCGAGCGTATAAAAGCATTCATGGCAAAGAGACAGGCACAAGGGTCAGGTGCCGGACAGGGAGGACAGGCACCAGCAATCAGCATGTTTGCCGAACCTGAAGAGCTTGCCGAGGCGGTATTATTCCTGGTTTCTGACGCCTCTAACCACATGAGTGGCCAGAACATCATCTTTGGTGTACCCACTCCAGCCACTCTTAGATAAGTTGGGCAGGCAAAAAGCGAGAATCGGCCTCAAATGAGGCCGATTCTCCATTAGTGATTCAATTTCCCCCTGCTAGTTTCTACCCGGCACATCCCTCTCCGGTGAAGACAATCAGGACTGCCCTGGCGGTGGTCCTCCGATGCCAAATGGGCGGACATCGGTTAAGATAAAAGGTTTATTGACTTTCGTAATGGTCAGTGGGCAATGTGGTAGTCCTCCGGGGACCACGACTACCGTGGGCCTGGTAATTAGATACCTTTCCATTTCCCTACCCAGTGATATCTCAGCTTCTCCCCCTAACTCACTCAGGTCATTACAGTCAGCCCCCATAAAAATCAGAATCTCCGGATTAGGATGGGTGTGCGGCTTATCAGGCTCCGGACCAAACCTGTAAGGTGCTTTCTTCAGACTTTCACACATCATAAGAAAATCGAAGTCTTTACCGCGGATAGATGCCAGCGCTCCACCTGAATCGTCCGGGTTCCTAGGACCGTAGGACCAGGCTCCCTTCCGGGTAAACGCCACGCGCAAAACACGGTCTCTGTACTTTGATTGCCATCCAACCGGCTCGGATGGCTCCTTACCAGAAGGCACCAGCGTCGCCTTCAATTCGGGGGCTAATGATACCACGAGGAATATAAATCGCTTGTCCATTCTGTTAATGGTGGCTGGCAAGTGCGGGAAACCCTTGGGAATGAAGACGGCTGTCGCGGTGGTAATCATGTGTTTTTCCATTTCCTCACCCAGGCAAAGCTCGACCTCAGCACCCAATTCACCCAGGTCGTTGGTATCAGCCCCCAGCCAGAGCATGACCTGGTCGAAATCATGCACCTCCGGCCCATACGGCTCTTTGCCCATTCTCCCGGCTGCCCAGTAGGTCCCATATTGGATATGAACGTCCAGTCCGAGGAATTCCCCACTCATCTCGGTTCCCTGTCGGTACAAGCCAAGCCCGTAATCCCGGAAAGAAAGAATTTTAACATATTGTCCGTATTTCGTTACTGCCACTACTCTCGCTCACCCTTCGTTGACTAGCGAATTTCCGCCTAATATCTCGCATATGTGGGTACTACGTTCTTGTACTTTGCCACTAACCTGTCCCAGTTCGCCGGTAGTTCTATTTTTTCTGTTACCAACTGCCCGCCTGAGAGCAGTCCTAACCAGGGGCTCATACCACCGAAAACGACAATTTGAATTGGGTTAGGTTGACCCGGTCTTAAAGCAATGATAGGAACCAATTCATGCGGGTCTGCCTTATCGTCACCCCCGCCAGGGAAACGGGCGAAATGCTCCCGGGGAGCCCGGGCATTCTCCACAATATAGTCCTTGATGGCTTTCTTTGTCCAGCCCCTGCTGGCTAAAGCCCGGGCATTTACCGGAGTCAGTATCAGCCAGAGTGCTCCCATACTCCCCGGAATCATATTATAGACCACGCTTTTCAGTAAGCCCTTATCGTCGGTACCGTAGGAGTACAACTGTTGAAAGGACTGAGAGAAAGTGAGAGTAACGGTGCTATCTTCTTTCCTGAAGCCGCGTTCGACATGCAGTGGTTCCCAGGGGTTAGCCTCCTCATTTTCAGCAATAACCAGGGCGTACTTCCCCGGGTTTCCGAGGACTCCCATGTCTTCCATCCCCTTCCGCATCCCACGTATGTTCTGTGTTATAAGCCTCATAGCACGTCCAATGGCAGAGTTAGGCATATCTCCCGGACTCAGTGCACCATAGCCGGAGTTAATGTTCAGGTCCTTGCGTATCGGTCCGTTCACCAGCCAGACTGGCGCAAACGAGCCGGTACTAGCCGCCATCATTATAGTATTAGGACTGCCCGATTTCAGAGCCTTCACACCAGCTATCAACACGGGCATATAGGTCGGCAATGCTCCCGCCATAACAGCATTGATAGCAATCTTCTCTACCGTAGCCTTCCCCATCCGGGGCTCCAGCTTGGCTACCAAATGGTCCGGAGGCAGGTCAGTCCCCGTCAGCATTTCGGCTACTGCTTCTTCGGTGGGCGGTATTATCGGCAAGCCATCTGCCCACCCTCTCTGATAGAAGAACCGGTTGACCTCTTGCAGGCTACCTTTGAAAATGATTCTTGAAGGTTTTTCTACCGGCTTTGGTTTTGGAGACTTCTCTTCCGCAGTCAGGGGTCTGGTCAGCGCCGCGACGATATTGTCCATCACCCCGGTGACCCCAGCTTCAATTTCCTCCATGACGGTACACTCGGGGATAACAGGCTCAGGCACAATCCTTACCCCGGGCATGCCTTTGTTTATCGCCGCTGACTGGGCATCATTGACAAAGAATTCATTAAGGAGCGTCGCTGTTGGCTTGTTCATTCCCTCGATGAAGACTGCATCGTACACAAGGTACTTCGTGCAGGACCCTCAGTCGCCAACAGCGGGTATAACGGCATCGACCCCCTTTATCCACTCTTCGAATTTTGCCTTGTTCTGTGGTTCGAGTTCCGATACCGACATAAACTGCATCCGGTACCAGCTAACTTCAGAAGTGGGGAATCTTTCCTTCAGTTTCCTTTCGACTACAGTCAGGACCGGACTGGCGGCTCGCTTGCTATTGCATAATAGCCCAATCTTCTTACCCGCTAGGTCGGTTAACCGGGGAGCGATACCCCTTAAGGGTATAGGGTCAGCCTCTGCCCACGGACTGAGCACCTCATAATATTGACCATTCGACTTACCGTTACTCATTGAATATAAACCTCCTTAATTTAACTTGAAAGACTAATCCTAACCCCTTACCTACCCAGTCCATCAATGAACCTGCACACCGGCATCTCTACCCCTAATTCATCGGCTATCTCCCATGCTATTTGCAATTCGAAGGGCATTTTCCTCTCCGATGGGGCTCCAGCTCCGACGGTGCCAATATCCGGAGGTCTACCCATAGCCGGCATCTTTATGCCTAGCTTTTTCATTCTCGCCTGGTTCTGGAACATCCAAATACTGCCGCTGCTGACGCTCATCACCTCAGCCATCTTATCCATATCAAGCCCCATCTTAAGCCCCAGGTTCAAACACTCACGGGCCACACTTCCGACATGCATTGCCACCATATTATTTACCAATTTATAAGCCTGCCCTTTCCCGATTTCGCCAAGATAGAATATGTTCTTGCCCATGGCTTCAAAAATGGGCATACACCGCTTCACATCATCCTCGTCACCGCCAATCATGAGAGTCAATTCTCCCTCAAGGTAATGGGCAGTACCACTGGGGTCACTTACGGCACAGTCAACTACCTTAATCCCCTTCTCTTTTGCCTTGGCGTATAACTCCTGACAGTATTTAGGACCAATGCTACTCGAGATGATTATGGTACTCCCCTTTTTTATACCCTCCCAGACGCCGTTCTTGCCGAAAATTACCTCGTCTGTTTGTTTGATATCACGAACCATAGTAATGATAGCATCACTGGCTTCCGCCACCTCCCGACAGGAACTGGCGCCCTTTGCTCCCAGTGCTACCATTTCATCAATTGCTTCTTTCCTTATGTCATATACGGTAATATAAAACCCCTTCTTGGGGAAACACCTCGCCATTGCCATACCCATGTTTCCCAGACCGATAAAGCCTACCTTAATAGAACTCATCTCTAAAATTCCTCCAGAAATACCCCCTCGGAATATCTCTATCCCGTGTCCTAAAGTGTAATCTGTTTTAAATCATCGGCAACTTTCAGTTTTGGCTCCGTCAGAGCCTGAATTTCCTCTACCGTCCAGTCAGGTGCCGTTTCCTTAAGGAGCAGTCCATCAGGAGTCACCTCGATGACCGCAATATCAGTAATAATGAGGTCCACACAGCGAGGAGCCGTAAGCGGATAGGTACACTGTTTAAGAATCTTTGGTTTGTCATCCTTCGTGGTATGAGTCATAACTACAATCAGGCGGGCCGCTCCAAATGCCAAGTCCATGCCACCGCCAATATTGCCCGGTTCCCTTCCTGGAATTACGTAGTTGGCAAGGTCTCCTTTCTCTGATACCTGCAAGCCGCCAAGGACACACAGGTCAATATGCTGTCCTCTGATCATACTAAAGGACTCAGCATGGTCAAAGAATGACATGCCAGGTCGGCGGGTAGCAAACTGTCCACTAGCATTTACCAAATCAAAGTCCATCTCCTCTTCAGAAGTGGCAATAGGGCCAATGCCAAGGCACCCATTCTCACTTTGGAAGATAACCTCTCTGCCCTCCGGGATAAAATTGGAGGCTAGTGTCGGAATGCCGAACCCCAGGTTAATTACCATCCCATCCTCGAATTCCCGAGCAACTCTAAGGGCCATTGTTTGCTCATCCAGTCGTACCTTCATCTTAGACTCCTTCCCTACTGTTTTGGTCTAGGCACCACCCGGTCGACATATATGGCGGGAGTGACAATTGCCTCAGGGTCAAGGTCGCCAAGCTCAACAATCTGGTCAACCTCAGCTATGGTAACCTTGGCGGCACCAGCCATGGTCGCATTGAAGTTCCTCGATGTTCCCCGGTATACCAGATTACCCCACCTGTCCGCCTTATAAGCCCGAATCAGGGCAAAGTCCGCTTTTAAGGCATATTCCAGGAGACAGGGTATGCCATTGAATACCCTCATCTCCTTACCTTTTTCCACGATGGTACCGGGACCGGTGGGGGTATAGAAAGCCGGGATACCAGCCTTGGCTGCCCTGATTCTTTCCGCCAGTGTTCCCTGCGGTACCAGTTCTACCTCTAACTTGCCAGCCAAGAGTCTATCGTGTAGAGGGGACCTCATGCCTGGTGGAGGGGTACCGGGGAAAGCACAGATAGCTTTTATTACCTGGTCATTCTGTATCAGCAGTCCGGCGTTGTCATAGTTGGGAGGTGTTTTTATGGCTCGCCTCTGGGGGGCCGGCATCGCAGGCACTTGCCTTCCCTGCCCCGGCGTATTGGCCACAATTGTCAGGTTTTTGGCGCCCTGCTTGGCCAGTGCCCGAATAAGGTAGCTGGGGCAGCCATCGGCTGGCCCAAAACCACCAATGAGGATAACAGCACCATCAAAAATGTCGGCGACGGCCTCATCAAAACTACCGACTATCTTGTTTATGCTCACCCTGCCTCCTTCATCATTCATTTCGCTTTCGGGAAATACGGCCTGGACTTGACGGCTTACAGAGGTTTTTATCTTTATCTGTAAATAACACATCTATCCTCTCAAAGTCAAATATTGCCATATTGCGTTATAGAAACTATAATACCAGCAACACTGAATAGAGCATATATTCAAGGAGGCAAGTGCTATGGAACAATATGCCGGAGTAGAAGCCTTCATCGAGGTATTAAACGCCAATGGCGTGGAGCACATTTTCTTCAACCCCGGAGGTGAGATGGGCCCTATCCTGGCGACCATCGCCAAATATAGAGTGTCGGGTAAACCGGCTCCGAGGCTGATCCTTTGCCTTGACGAATCGGTAGCCTTGACTGCCGCCCACGGGCACTATATGGTTTCAGGGCGGCCGCAACTGGTCATGGTACATGCCGAACTGGGTACTCTTCAGCTAGGGGGAGCTTTGCATAATGCCCAGTGGGGAAGAGTACCCGTAATTCTCTGGGCCGGGTCTATGGCTGGGGGAAAGCGAGTTAACTGGAAGAAAGAGCCGTTCGACCAGGGCTTGATGGTGCGTAACTGTGTCAAGTGGGACCATGAGATAGCTGCCCATGAAAATATCCAGGATGTTCTCCAGAAGGCTTTCCGAATAGCTTATACCGAGCCCTGCGGACCGGTCTATTTAACTTATCCCCGAGATATTCTTACCAGAAAGATTGACAAGGTGCCCATCTCGCCATCAGCCAGAGCTTCGGTCTACTCAGGTGCTCCGATTGATGTTGACACCTTAAGCAGGGTAGCCGAAACGCTGATTGAGGCAGAGAAGCCGCTCATCGTGGCAGGCTATACCGGCAGGCACCCTGAAACGGTGGCGCTGCTGGTAGAACTGGCTGAAACCCTGTGTTCGGCGGTGCTTCCCAGTTATGTATGGATGAACTTTCCCACCAATCACCCTTTATGTGTTGGTATGGAGCAGATTCTGGGCAGCAGAAAGGCAAACCCCTATATTACCGAAGCCGATGTTGTTCTGGCTATCGACTATGACATGCCCTACGCACCAGCCGAAGGCTCACCTCGACCAGATGCCAAAATCATCCAAATTGATATTGACCCGTTAACTCAGGGCAGACCGATATGGTTCCGGGGAGCTGACATCTACATTGAGGCTGATTCCAGAGAAGCGATACCGGCTCTAACCAGGTTAATCCGTCAGAAACTGACACCGGCAAAGAGGGCAAAGTTCTGTCAGCGCTTCAGTCAACCGGAGAGCCGGAACAAGAAGCAAAGGGAAGAGTGGCATACCCTGGCGATGAATAGCGCTAGCGAGTACCCAATCTCTCCCGACTGGCTTGCTCACTGTATAGCTGAGATTGTAGATGAAGACACCATCATCGTGAATCATAATATCAGTTTATCGGCGTCTCCAACGGAACAGATAGACCGTACCAAGCCCGGGACCTGGCTGGGTTGTGCCGCTGGTTCCATCCAGTGGGCGCTGGGGGCGGCTTTTGGAGCGAAAGTAGCGGCTCCAGATAAAACAGTGGTAAGCCTGATGACGGATGGGGGCTTCGTCTGGGGATGCCCGGTTGCCACTCTCTGGTCAGCCCGTGCTTACCAGGCTCCGTTTCTCTCGGTCATCTTTAACAATCAGGCATATGGTTTCATCAGGAGCCTTGTCGAGCGGACTTCTGGCGAGAAGAAGCTCTCCGACCAGATGGCATTTGAGGCAGGGGTCGATATTATGCCACCGCCCGACTACGCTACCGTGGCTCACTCGTGCGGCGCCTATGGGAAGAAGGTGGAAGACCCGGCTCAGGTTCTGCCGGTCTTGAAAGAAGCCATTGACCAGGTTCGTCGCGGGAGAGCCGCTGTGGTGGATGTCAGGCTGGAGAGAGAACATGACTGGCTTTAACCCTTGAGTACCCGTAGCGCCCGGAACGACAGACAATGCTATGATCCCTAACATCATAAATGTGTGAAAGGGTGTAATATGGAGAAAAAGACTAGGTCAGCAACACAGTCCTGGAAGATAATGCAGGTGGGGGTAGTGGTCAGGGATATAGACAAAGCTATCGAGCACTTATCGTCCTTGGGTATAGGCCCGTTTGAATCTAGAGCCCTGCCGCCCGACACGGAGGAATGGTTCCGCGGTAAGCCTCTGAAGGCCAAGTTCAAAATAAGCATGGCTAAAGTAGGCGATGTTGACCTTGAGCTGATTCAGCCGGTTAAAGGGGAATCTCCCCACAGAGAATTCCTAGACAGTAAAGGCGAGGGAATTCAACACGTGATGTTCGCTGTAGATGACCTCGATGAGGAGGTAGCCAGGCTTACCAAGAACGGGGCTAGCATCCTGCTCAGAGCCAAATTCCCAACCGGTGGTGGCATTGCCTATCTCGACCTTGGTGTCGGCGGCATTGTTTTCGAACTGGTTCAAAAAAGATAAATATACTTAACGCCGAAGCACCAAGGCAGACGGTCTCCTTTACAAGGATAGGGATTCTCTCATTAGCCAGGTCTTTTGACCACGCTTGATACCGGTTAAAACATAATTACATTACGTAGTGCCTCCCCCTTCACCACCGAGTCTATTGCCTTGTTAATCTGTGCCAAGGGATACCGTGCAGTAATAAGCTCATCCAGCTTAAGGCGTCCCGCCTGATAAAGAGCCACCAGCTTGGGGACATCTACGCTCAAGTTTGTCGTTCCCATGAAGCTACCGGTAAGTATCTTTTCACCATCAATGAATTCCATCGGTGAGATCGTTGGGCTTTCCGTAGCCAGCCCGACGATGATGGTCATTCCCCGCCGACCGGACATGGAAAAACCCTGGCGTATGGCAGGGGTACTCCCCACCGTCACAATCACATAATCAGCCCCCATCCCCGATGTCAGCTCCTGTACCGCTTTGATGGGGTCCTTCTCCTTAGCCACATTGACCGTATGTGTGGCACCAAAAGTCCGGGCTACTTTCAACTTGCTATCCAGCATGTCCACAGCAATAATGGGGTAGGCTCCTGAGAATGCCGCTCCCTGTACGGCATTAAGACCAACACCCCCTATCCCGATTACCACCACGCTATTGAAAGGCCTGACCTTGGCACAGTTAACCACAGCCCCGAACCCTGTGATAACACCGCAAGCCAAGAGGGCTGCCCGGTCTATAGGCATCTCCTTGGGTATCGGGACTAGCTGAGACTTATCAACAATAGTGTACTCCGCAAAAGCCGCCGTTCTCACGCCATGAGCGATAGACTCTCCCCGCTTATTACGCAGGCGGCTTTCGGTATCCAGGGGCCATTTGGCGTCACACATGTTGGGACGCCCGGTTTTACAGTACAGGCACTGTCCGCAGGAACGTAGAAGCGATACCACCACGGCATCGCCCGGCTTTACTGAGGTCACACCTTCCCCCACCTCTTCAACATAACCCGCGGCTTCGTGACCGGGCACAAAAGGCAACTTCCCCCCGAGGTCACCATTGATAAAGTGAATATCACTATGGCAGACAGCAGTAGCCGCAAGACGGACTTTCACTTCACCCTTATGGGGTGAGTCTATGTCCAGTTCCTCCACCACCAAGGGCTTTTTAAATTCGTAACAGACAGCAGCTTTCATGACAACCTCCTTTTTTTCCTCAAGAATAAACCTTTATTGATGAGATTGTCAACCACCTGCCTATGACTTCTTACTAATTTTTCAAAATTAGACTGTTAACGCTTGAAAGTTAGACTGTTAATGGTTCAAAACTGGACTGGGATATTACATCCTTCTGAAAAAAAGGAGGATGTATGGACCAG
>DAOUCV010000056.1:0-32530 GCA_034432095.1 Dehalococcoidales bacterium | reverse complement strand
GCTTATATACACCAAGGAGGATAGGCGGCGGCGCGAAGTAGAGCACAGATTGAGGAATGATAAGGAGGCCATTGAGCTGAACACTAAGTCGAAGGAATTTAGCGAGAAAGAGGAGAGGATAAGCAGTGAAATCGAGCGATTGCAGGATAGAAAGATAACCCTTCTCGTTGCCTTAGGTGCACCAATTCCTAGTAATGTTTTGGAAGAAAGCGAGGACTCAAAGTATATTATATATAATGTAACGTTTCGTATACTGAGAGGGGCGCAGTCCCTCTTACATAACATTTTGTCCCTTCGCTACTTAAAAGGAGAGGGGGAGATACAAAAAAAGATGGGCTAGTGCCCCTCTTAGACTCCTTTTCTGTTCGAATGCAACCTGGGCGGTTAAGAAAAATTAGCCACCACCGCCCCAATATCCTGAAAGTAAATAAGGGGTATTTAAGAGGGATGGACTAAATCCGCTAAAAATCATACCGGCATAATGCCGTGCTTCCTGAGGGGTCTGTCTTCTACCTTATCCAGCGTCATTTCCAGAGCCTCTATCAGCCTTGGCCTTGTTTCTGCCGGGTCAATCACATCATCAACGTGTAAATGCTCCGCCGCTTTATAAGGATTGGCAAACTCCTCCCGGTACTCCTTAATTTTTACCTCTAATAACTTCTCGGGGTCTTCGGCTTTCTCCAGCTCTCTTCTAAATATTATCGGGGCAGCTCCCTCCGCCCCCATCACCGCCAGCTCGGTAGAGGGCCAGCAGAAGACAAAATCGGCACCCAAGTCCTTACTGCACATCCCAAGGTATGAGCCGCCATAGGCTTTTCTAATGACGAGCGTAATTTTGGGTACCGTTGCTTCTGAATAGGCATAAAGCATCTTCGCCCCGTGTCTGATTATTCCCCCCCACTCCTGGTCAGTCCCGGGCAGGTATCCGGGGACATCAACCAGATTGATAACTGGGATATTAAAGGCATCACAGAACCTGATGAACCGGGATGCCTTATCACTGGCATCAATATCCAGACACCCCGCCTTTGACATCGGCTGGTTGGCAATGATGCCAACCGACCACCCATTCAGCCGGGCGAAACAGGTGATGATATTGGTGGCAAACAGGGGGAATAGCTCGAAATAGTTCTTACCTTCCTGGCTCTGGTCAAAGATTCTTTCGATGAGCTTGTGCATATCATAGGGCTTATTCGGCGAAGCGGGAACGAGAGCAAATAAAGAACCGTCCTTACGGTCGGGCTTATCGCCCCAATCAATCTTTGGTGGCTTTTCCCGGTTACTTGATGGCAGATAACTCAGTAATTCCTTTATGCTCTGGAAGCATTCCTTTTCGCTATTCTCCGAGCGACAGGCAACTCCAGCCTTTCGCTGAGCCACTATAGCCCCACCCAATTCCTCCTCGCTGATTTCCTGCCCCATTACTGCCTTGACCACCCTTGGTCCGGTAATGAAGGCATGGCTTATACCCTTGACCATGAAGATGAAGTCCATCAGCGCGGGAGAGTACACAGCACCCCCAGCATTCGGTCCCAAGATAGCACATATCTGAGGGATTACTCCGGAAGCCCGGACATTTCGGTAAAAAATCTGACCATACCCGGACAGAGCGTCAACCCCGTCTTGAATCCTGGCACCACCAGAGTCATTTATGCCGATAACGGGACAACCTGCCTTCATGGCGTTGTCCAGCACACTGCAAATCTTTTTTGAATGGATTTCTGACAGTGTGCCTCCGGTGCTGGTGAAGTCCTGAGAGAAGATATACACCTTTCTGCCATCAATTTTGCCATAGCCAGTAACCACCGCATCGGCAGGGATGTCAGTGACCGCTCCCCGGCTCTTGGCGAACATACCGGTTTCACGAAAGGAGTCCTTGTCCAGCAGGGCGTATATGCGCTCCCGAGCCGTTAGCTTGCCCCTCTTTTTCTGCGCCTCCACACGCTCTCCACCACCCATCTCCTGCACTTTTTCCCGGCGTTCTCTTAGAGTAGCCAGCTGGTTTTCCTTTATCTTGATATCCTCAGTCATTTCACTCTCCACGAATTCTATTCAATGTTTCTTTTTTGTTTGTTCCGAATGAAGAGCTACAAAACTCTGGTTATTCCTCTTTGCCCCAGTTCTGCATCATTTCCTTGATACGCTGGGCAAGATTGGGGTTAGCCCGCAAGCGGTCAATAAAGACAGGACAGCCTTCCAGCAGTGAGTTCTGGGCAGCAATTGCCATACTGGATAAAAGGTTTTGTATGCCAAGGTCAGCCTGTGAAGGGATGTTCATTCCCGGCGATGCCGACTCCACCTGCCGGCGGATGTCCTCAGCCGTGAACCTCAGTGGGATGACACAGGACTTATACCAAGGGCACTCTTTGCACTGGACTATGCCGTATGCTTCGCTCAGAGCATCACCCATATTCTAGACCTCCTCTTGCTTCTCCCGAATTATACCATAGGACAAGAAATAAAATATAATAGACCGGGTTTAAGAATGCAGCGCAAGAATATACCGGTTGCCTTTGATGATGTACCCGAGATGGAGGAACTGGCGGCAGTAATTAATAGCTGGCATAGACCTGAGCCGCCAAGCAGGCTCAAAAATGTTTCTTCAGCATTTACTGCCGGGGGTGAAGATACAATCTGGCAGAGACTAAAGAAGATAAGGAGCCGCCACTATAAAAGCCGGCTCGAGGTTAAACTCATCGGCTGGCTCTACGATTTTATCAGGATAAACGTGAAGAGAGGCAGGGTCTTTGACCTCCGAGAGGTTCTACGACAGGGTAGCGCCGACTGTCTCGGTTATGCCAAGCTATTTACCCTGCTGGGTCGGCTACTCGGTCTCGATGTAGGTGTCATTGAGGTAGTTATCGATGAAGAGGGAAGATATGTGCCCCACACTGCCGTTCTGGCGAGACTTGAGAACCACCGCCTGCGCTTTGTCGATTTATGGTACGGTTCAAAGGATATCAAGCATAGAAGAGTAGGGCTACAGGTGAAACGAGGCGGAGTCTGGCAGATTGAAGACCAGGAATTGCCAGAACTCCATCATCAGGGGGAGGTGTGTTATCTGCCTGACCACTGCGTCAACGCCATAACACTCTATATTCTGGGAAACCGGCACCTCAATAGGCAAGAGTTTGATAGGGCTATCAGATATTATTCAAGAGCAATAGAGCTCTATCCCTCTAATGCCAGGTTCTTTTATAATAGAGCGGTCGCCTACGAAAATTTAGGAGAGCTGGAGAAGGCAAACACTGACTATGCCAAGGCGCTACGCGATGAATCGGCGGTAATCCGCATCTTGGCTAGAGAGTATGACGAGTTACTTCCCTGATTAACTTCTAAATGTGGTATTTAACCTCTTCTTGTAGCGGCGTAATATAGCCCTTACTCTCGCCGTTAACTCCAGCCGGCTGAAAGGCATTCTAAAATAGAAATCGGCTCCGGCTTGCACTGCCCTTACCCAGGTCTCATCGTTTTTCTCCAAACCTAACAGCAGAACAGGAATGCCAAATATCTGGTGTAGCCAGTAACACGCCCGCCAACCATCCAGCCATGGCAACTCTACATTCATAATGACCAGGTCAGGCTTGAACTCATCTAATCTCCACAGCGCTTCAAAATAGTCTGGAACACTGACTACATTGAAGTTCTCAGTTAAAGCTAAGGTGAGTTCCTGCTCTAAGGAAGACTTACCTCCGACACAGAGGATATTATAAATAACAGCCCTCCGATTTCAGTGACAGTAGTCCATATTATAGCCCTAAATATGTCGTTTGTCAATAACCAAGAGTACTATAAGCGGAAGTTTGTAAAGACAACGGAGGGTGAGATGAATAGCGCCGGGTTTTATCTAGCCAATGTCTCCCTTCGCCGTAGAGCGATAGCTCGGTCCAGGTCTGACTGATAATTTATATTAAAGAAGGATAAAAGCTGAGGGTCTAGCTTCTGCATTTCGGCTCGTTCAACATATCTCACACGCACTGTATTAAGAAAGGAATGGACTTTAAGCTGGTTGCACTCCAACTGTTTTTTCATATTGTCCAAGCAGTTCCTGGAATATACGGCATGGAGCGGTTCTATCATTCCCTCTTCTAATCGGGGGACAACCGCATCAAAGTCACCGGACAGCTCAAGCATATAGCGCAGCAGCTCCGTATTTAGAAAAGGCATATCGCAGGCGACCACAATGCTATGTGAAGATTGAGAAACCAGCAAGCCAGTATAGATACCTCCGAGGGGACCCTTATCAGGGTAAATGTCCAGCAAGATTTCTACCTCACCGGTAACCGATAGGTCGGACTGTCCTCGAGAAGCTATTATCAAAATCCGCTCGGTTAGTGGTCTGAGCCGTTCGACAACGTGCTCTAGCAGGCTTTTACCATCAAGAATCACCAGAGCTTTGTTTCTACCCAGCCGCAGATTTTTACCACCAGCCAGAATAATTGATGTTACGTTCATACTTCTCTTAAGTATCTGATTAACCTCCAGGTGATGGTTTCACAAAGCACGGTTATATCTTCGGTTGAGAGGTAATCAGAAATATTGGCATCAAATACCATATTTCCCTGAGGAGCAAACTCATCATCACCCAGCCACAAGACTATAGTTATCGGCACACGGCTGAAGGCGTCTATGGTTACCGCCGCATCACCATAGTCTGACTTATGACCTCCCAGTCTCTGGCTAATTTCGACTAGTCGGTGGGGGTCTTTGCCAAAGTTATCCAAGAGAGGCTTGATGGTCCTTCTGGAGAAAGTTGGTGAGTAGACTTTCCCTTCCGGCAGTTCCCTGAAGGTAATCAGTCTACCCGTAGGCGGGGTGCCCTTTGCTGAGATGAAATAATGAAGGATGAGAAGCTTTTCCCTTATTGGAACTTCCTCCCTGCTATCCATCAATGAGACCCTGACATCTGGCAGGGTGACCAGGTATGACTGGTTCAGATATTGGACGATGATTGCCTTTCGGGGACCCATCACCTGATAGCGGGTGCCACTCTTGCGGCACTGCTCTCCAATATCATCAATCCTAGCTAGCTTCTCACTGGCAAGTTTATAGGCAAGCTCATAGGCTTGGTCATAACCCTTCGGTTCGGGCAAAGCGAAGTGTCCGTTCTTCATCAAGGAAGATTCTCTTAGAGTCCGGCGGCATCCAGTATCTGGGGCACCTTTTTCTCCCAGCCAATAGCCATAATATGAACGCCCTGAGAGATACCCTTAAGCTCCTTAATCAGGTCAGCCGCAATCTGTATGCCGGTCTGGGTCTTATCTTTAGCGTCAGCCATTTTCTTAATCAATTCCTCAGGCACAAAGACCCCGGCTACGTTTTTATTCATATATCGGGCCATACCCACTGATTTCAGTGGTATTATGCCAGCTAAAACAGGCACTCTGAACCCCTCCACCCTTTTCATAAATCTGGCAAACTTGTCAACCTCATAGATTGCCTGAGTCTGGAAAAACCTGGCGCCAGCGTTGATTTTCTTCTCCATCTTAATGAGCTGTAGTTCAAAACCAGCCTCAGTATTGACTCCGGGGTTTACCACCGCGCCGGGAAAGAAATTAGTCTTCCCCTTTAGCTCATTGCCGACCATATCGTAGCCCTGGTTCAACCGGCTTATTAGCCAGAGGAGCTGCACCGAGTCCAAATCGTAAACCGGCTTGGCTTGAGGATGGTCGCCAAGCGAAGGCAGGTCACCGGTGATAGCCAAGACATTTTCAACTCCCAGGACATGAGCACTCAACAGGTCTGACTGCAGGGCTATTCGGTTTCTGTCCCGACAGGTCACCTGGAATATTGGGTCAAGCCCTTTTTCTCTCAGCAGGTGGCAGGTAACCAATGAGCCAAGCCTCATCACCGAGCTCTGCTGGTCGGTGATATTAGCCGCATCTATTCTTCCCCGTAAAGCCTCAGCCGCCTCAGTTATCTCTACAGTATCAGTACCCTTTAATGGTCCGACTTCAGCCGTAATGGCAAATTTCCCCGATTCCAGAACTGACTGCAAGCTCATCTTAAGCCTTCTCCTTCTCGCTGGTTCGCTCTAGCGCCCAACGGGATGTAGCCATAGTTTTAACATCGGGCATCATTTTACTGTAATCCTTGGGCGGGATAAATCTCCTCAGTTTGTCCAGATGGTTCAAAGCCTTTAATCTGTGGTAAATCAATTCCCAGCCACAGTCTTTCTCCGGGCTAAGCTCGCATTTCCCATTGGATGCCCCGCCACACTGACCATTGGTTAATCCCTTGGTGCAAGCGGTCAATGGACATATCCCCCCGGTATACTCGAGTAAGCACTCGCCGCACTCCAGGCACCTTTCGCTACCCGTCCATTCTCCCCGGCTTCCCCCCAGATTGATAGTATCGCAGGCCGGGTGACAGACCTTGTTTACTGCGGCGGCTACCGCCTGTACCCCCACACCGCAGGTCATAACCAGTATCGAATCAGCCGCTTTAATCTGCTCTATCTTAGTCCTCAGCTTCGATTTCACCAGCGCCTTCTCGCAGAGGAAATCAACCACGCTGGAGCCGGTGACCTTTTTACCGGCTTCCTCCAGCTTGCTTTTCATCTCCTTTACCTGCTCGGGACCACCCGTACCGGAAGCCTGAGCACAGCCATTACACCCCAGAATAAAGACGCTATTCTCATCGTTTAGATAGCCTAAAATTTCTTCCCAGGGTTTTTGCTTTGAAAGAATCATCTATCCTCCTGATGACCAGAATTCCAAGACCTTGGAGACAATCAATGTATCGCACAGGCTAGACAGGGGTCAAAGGAACGGACAATTCGCACGATTTCAAAGGGGTTATCCTTATCCTTTATTTTAGTACCAATTATCGCCTGTTCAATAGGACCGGGGGTTCCATTATCATCCCTGGGCGAGGCATTCCAGGTGGTGGGCACGACACACTGGTAGTTGGCTATTTTACGGTCTTTTATCTCAATCCAGTGGCCCAGAGCGCCCCTAGAGGCGTCGGTCAAGCCTGCCCCAAAACCCTCTTCAGGGATGGTATACTCAACAAAGGTCGGCTCTCCCGGTTTTAACTCCAGAAGCCATTTCTCCATACTATCAGCAATGAATTTAGCCGATAGAGCTCGGGCTAGATGGCGCCCCATTACCGAGAAAAGGGCTGAAGGCGGCGCGTTCAGTTGGGCTAATGAAGAATCGACCAGCTTCTTCATCACCGGGTCGCCGTTAGCATAGGTGACGGCCACTCTAGCCAGCGGGCCAACTTCATAGACCTTCCCGTCATAGCGTGGCGCCTTCACCCATGAATAGGCACCCTCTTTGCCATACTCAGGCTTAGTCTCTCCCCGAGAAGGATGCCTGCCCGATGAGGAATCCTGATACCACGAGTGCTTCACACTCTCGGTTATCTTACTTATGTCCAATTTCCCTGGCTTGAGGTCAGCCGAGGTAACCCCTTGACTGAATAATCGCTTTCTCACCGCATAATCCGCCTTATTCCCTTCCAGGTCATAAGCTCCGTAAGACAGGAGGTTCCGGCAACCAACCCCAATCTCAAGGTAATCAGAATAGACACTGGCTACAGCCAGGACATCGGGAATATAGGCATTATTGATGAAGTCTTGAAGCCGCCTGAGTTTCCACAGGAAAGAGGTTACCATGTCCACAGTCGGAGTAGCCGTAACGCCGCCGGGCACAATGCCCACACTGTGGGGGATTTTCCCGCTAAATATGCTGACCATCTCATGTCCCAGGCGTCTGATTTCAAGGGCTTCAATGTAGTGAGCCACTGCTTGCCGGTTGACCTCGGGTGGTAGTCGGTAGTCTCCCTCATACCGTGGGGTAAAAGGACCCAGCTCCCCCCGGGAAATAAAATCCTTTACCGAATTCAGAGCGGAGTCTTTGCCCTCGTATCTGGCAACGTCGGTTACATCCACATAGTCAAGTGCCGCCAGATGATAAAAATGGAGAACGTGGTCCTGGGCAACATGCGCTCCCTGAATAAGGTTCCGGATGATTCGGGCATTGTCCGGTATCTTATCACTGATGCCAAAAGCGCTGTCCAAATTCAGGGCAGCCGCTACGCCATGAGACTGAGGACAAACTCCACAGATGCGCTGGGTGATTATCTGGGCATCCCTGGGGTCTCTGCCCCTCAAAATGAGCTCAAGCCCGCGGAAAAGGTTACCCGTGCTCCGCGCCTCCTTAACTACCCCATCCTCCACGACTGTCTCAATCTTCAGGTGACCTTCAATTCTGGTTATCGGGTCAATCACTATCTTACTCACTACTTCTTCTCCTTGTCAGGCAGCCAGTAAGCACCAATGACGGGCAGGTCAACATCCTTGAGTTTCTCATAGAAAGGTGAGGTCAGCTCGGGGAATTCAGGCTGGGTGCAGCCATTACAGGGAGCACCGGCACCGATAACCCAGTTCGTTCCGTTATTCCATCGTCTTATAGGGCAATCAGCATAGGTTATCGGTCCTTTGCAACCAAGTTCATACAGACACCCCTCATCGCCGGGTCTCTTGGCAAACTTGCCTTCATCAAAGTAGGCGCGACGGGGACAGTTTTCATGAATTAACTTACCGTAGAACGCTAACGGTCTCAGATTATCATCAAGGTCTTCAGCTTTAGGCAGACCGTACAATAAGATGCTGGCGATTGTCCCAACAATCCAGTCAGGGTGGGGGGGACAGCCGGGAATATTTATCAGTGGTTTATCAATGCCCTTAGCCTTGAGTATCTGACTCACCGGCTTACAGCCGGTAGGATTAGGCGCCGCCGCCGGGATGCCACCAAATGCGGCACAGGTGCCCACCGCCAGAACCGCCATCGCATTCCCAGCCAGCTCCTCCAGTCTGGTCTGCATACTGACTGGCTTGCCATCCCGCTCCCCGATAGCGCCGTATACCGCCTCCGTAGCCGTGGGGATGGCTCCTTCAGCAATCAGGACATACTCCCCCTTCTTTTCCTTAGCCGTGTCCTCCAATTCCTCGATGGCTAGCTCACCGGCGCCAGCCATTACCGTAGCATGGAACCTCAGATTTACGTGTACTCCGGGAATTACCTGGTCAATAAGGATATTCTTGATGGTAGGGCTGGCTGAATTCAGCAAAGAAATTGTGCACCCAGTACAGGCAGCTCCCTGCAACCAGACTATCGGCAGTTCCTTAACCATCTAACTACCTTTCTTTCCAAAATTGTTTACTATTAACCTCACCCCCTATAATCAAGACACTTTTAATAGCTGTATTTTTTTATTATATCTCAAGCCAGGAATGGGAATAGAGCGATTCACCGGTAAGAACCCTGACCGTTTTTACATACTCTACCTCTTTCGGACTCAGTGAGGTAAGGTCGGGCTTCTCGCCATCCATTACCCGATACACCAGGTTAACAATCTCTGGCATTCCGCCTCTGGCTATCTTCACCAGTTCGGTGTCAAAAATATCAACTATAGCTGAGTAAAGCCCGTACCTCATCAGCATTATCAGATAGGTCCGATTCAGCATTGGCCTGAGGTTGGCGGGAGTGCCATTAGAAACATTGGATAGCCCCACCGTAGACTTACACCCGGGGGCAATGTCATTCAGCATGCTCATAAATTCCACGCAGGATTTCACTTGGTTTATTTCCACTGATACCGGGCTCGCTATCGGGTCAATCCAGATGTTCTCATTAGGGATACCCATTTCATTGGCTTTATAGACTAGGTCAACAGCCAGCATACACCTCTCATTGGCATCTCTGGGCATTCCCTCGGTACCCCACAATAACCCAATCATATCAGCATTGTATTTCTTGACCAGGGGTAGCTCCGCCTCTAACCTATCGGGCTGAAGGGAAATAGAATTAATCAGGGCTTTGCTTTTGCAGGCTTTCAATCCAGCCTCCATAGCCACCGGATTGGTGGTATCAAGGGATAGTGGCAAGTCGGTGACTTCCTGCACTGTTTTGACCACCCATTCCATCATCTCATCCCCGGCTTTGCGTGCCGGACCAATATTTAAGTCGAGGTAATCTGCCCCGGCTTCAGCCTCAGCCTTGGCCATCTCCTGAATAGGCTTGGGGTTTCTCTCCCTCAGTGCCGGTCCAAGAGTCTTGGACATGATATTTATATTTTCCGCAATAAGGATCATCTTTCCCCCTATGGTTTCCACATCTTCAGATAGGCTGGTATATGTGCCCCCTCTCTGGGACCAACCAGAATTTCCCAGCCAGGTAATTCCTCTTCTAACCCCCCGCTCTCCGCCGCCGCATACCCCGGGATTACCAGCTTGCGGTGTTTAACCTTGTCCGTAATCCCGCTCTTCTTCACAAATGGTCCGATAGCATCCGCCACGAATTTCCCGGCAGCCCAGGCGGTCATAACCGAGAGCCCTTCAGTATCCATAACCAGAAGCCAGCTTGGAACCTTGCTGTTTTCTATCTCACCAGAGACAATAAAGTAGGTGAGGGAAAAGTTGCTGGTGATGAGCACCGGCGAATTTTCGTTGGGACTGCCAATTTCATAGATCCCCTGAGTGGTGGCTAACGGCCGCTGGGGGTCAGTATAGATATTCAGTCTTTCCACGAGCAGAGGGAACAGGCTTTCTCCCTGAAAATCGGAGAGCACGATAATCCCACCGTACTTGGCGATAAACATAGAGGCAATCACGGCTTCCTTCATTGGGTTATCAGTCATTTCCGAAGGGAAAACAATAGTAGGGAAGCCCAGAGGCCGAAACTTCTTGGTTAAGGCAGCACTCCTGATGATTATCTGGTTCTCAAACGCCTGGCGGACGGTTCTTGCCCCCGAATCAATAATAATGTCATTTATACCGGACTCGCCTAATTTGGTCGTCAGGTCAGCAGCTTCCTCAAGACCAGAGGCTTTTACGGCTACTGGACATGAATTCTGCTTGGCTAAATCAGCCACACGGCTCAGGTTATCCTTAGTCGCTGCGTATACCAGCGGTCTTCGGTCAGCACAAGCCGCTACGCCAGCCGCCAGAACATCAGGATTGGTGCTCATCAGAATAATGTTAGCATCACTATTCTGCTTCACTTTATTGACTAGTGCCGCAAATTTGCCGGCATCTCCTGACTCGTCCTTTATGGCTATCAGCTCAGGACGAAGAGTAAGACCTACCCTCTGATACTGGAGGCGTTTAAATCTCTCCAATCTGGCATCAACCTCAGAGTCTGCCATAGTATCCTTGATGAGGAGAGCCAGACCAGGAGGGTTTTCAAACCTCTTTTCATGGCGGAACATAACCGTCTCGCCACCAACCTTCAATGCCCTATCGCCAACGCCAATAGTGACCTGCCGGATAGGGGGTGCTGATGCCTCTTGCAGTTGGGCCTTCGCTTCCTCAGAAACATCAGGACAAAGACTCAGTTCGGCTTTTCCGGCGGCCAGTTTCATGGCAAAGGCAAGACAGGTTGGCTCGCCGCACTTCTTACAGTTGGTTTTGGGCAGTAATTTAAATATCGCTATTCCCGTAAGTGGCATCTCTTATACCCCCTTCCCGAGTTTTTTTCAAATACCGCTAGTCCCAAGAAATCCTCTCCTAGCCCAGTATTGGCGGCATACTGAGGGCGGGGTGCCCTTTCTCCTGCAGGAAGGGAAGAATCGCCTCCTCAGTAACCCCCACCGTTTCATCAGCAATCATATCGAGAAGGTTGGGTACACCCATCTCCGCAGCCCTGACTTTAATTCGCTCGCCAATTTCCTCCTTCAGCATCTTGGGCATCCAGACCATTCTTAACAAGCCGCCGTCACCGATAAGGTACTTTCTCTGGCAGATATTGTATTTGCCGTGTCCAACAAAGCCAGGGGTGCTCAAGCCACCACCAATGGTCCCGGCTAGAGTGGTGAACTTCATCCCGCAGGGAGTTTCACCCGTATATTCACGATTTACCGTCATTATCCCGTTGCACAGGGGGAGGACAGCGGCGATACACTCACAGCAGCCACAGGTAGTCATGGGGTCATTCACAATACTGTAGAAGTTATAGTGGTCTATCTTACCTCGGGAAGCCTTTTTGACAAACTCGTTTACCCCTTTCCACTGCCCCAGTTTGGCATCGATAACTTCACCCTTCGCCACTGGTTGGTTAGGTCCGGTGGGATTAATCTCATAGGCAGCTTTACAGTCCATCCAGTTATAGGAACCGCAGAGCCCGGTTCTTTCAGGGCTGATGACGCAAACATGGCTGGGAGCGAAGGACTGACATAGAGTGCACGAATAATAGATGTCAGTAGTTTCGTCGGTCATGCCCTCAATCCGGGCATCTCTCTCTGCATATACTGCCCTAGCTTTCTCCGCTATCTTCTTCACATCATCTTCCCTGGTATAGAGTTTGACCTGCATCTTATCAAATATCCGGCCAAAATCCTGGTGCAGTTTGGCGTGGAGAATAACCCCGATGTGAGAGAGTTTAAAGCCCTTTTCTACCGCCTGCTTACTCACTCGCAGCCAGGCGATATCCCTCTGTCCAATGTGCATCAGTCCTTGAGCGTAGTTGATAAGATGATGAATCTGACGCTCCAGAATAGGCTCGTAGTCCTCCTGCATCGCTCTCCCGGCAACTTCAACAACGATAGCCAAGGGCAGTCTGGAACCAGGAGGGACGTCAGTTATCTCAGGCCCGAACACTTCAATCTTTCCGTCCTCAACTTCATCCATCCGCTTGCTGGTAACCCACTCCACCATTGGCGTTCTGCCTCCACCGCACTCCAGATAGATATCTTCGCCCCGAACCCTCTCGCCATCAAAGGCAGCACCGTAGGCAAGAGGAATCGGCACCTCAGCCACCGTAACCTTGAGTCCCCTTACTTCTACGGCTCTGGATACAATTTTATCGTGGGGCACATTGGACACGACATGCTCATAGGTGCATACCCCGGTAGGCAGGATTTCGGGTATCGGCGTATCAGCGATGACCGGGAATCCCCAGTTGATTGCCCCGGCAGCATTGGCATACCATTCATCAGTAACATAGCCCAAAGGCAAGGCAAAGGCAAAGATTCGGTCCTTATTATAGATGAGGATTTTCCTGAAATCGCCAGCTTCAATGCCGCCAAAGGACATTGCCGCTCTGGTGGCGAAGCCCATAGCAAAAACTGTAGCGCTTACATCGGGGCCGAAGGAGACCAGCCGGGTCGGCCACCCAATCTGCACCCCAGCCTCGACAAGCTGCTCAGCAAATCTCTTGCCGTTATATTCAGCCGCCATAAACACATACAGGTTCTTCTGCTGGAGTTCCTGAGCTATTTTGACGGCTATCTCATTGGTAGGTGCCGCACCAAGTATGGCAGCAAAGCCGGGAGCAGTGCCATCAACAAACTCAATGCCCCTCCTTCTGAGGATGATATCATCGGCGGCACCCAGCCAGATGTTATTCTCAGTAATATCTTCCTGCTTTGTGTAAAAATCTGGCTGCTCCAGATACCGAATGGCTTCGATTATTTCCTCAGCAAAGAGGGTTGCCATGCCAGCGTCCAGGGCTGGCCCCAGATAGGGGAGCGGGTGAGTTTCCCTCACCATTGGCGGCAGTATGGATTTGCACTTTTTTAGTACCTCCTCCATATCACCAAGTTTTTCTACCTTAATGCCTAATATGCCGTAGATTACGGGCAGGTAATAGGCAGTATTCGGAAAACCAACCGGTTCATTGGCTCCCCACCTGTCCATTGCCTGCTGCCACTTTTTATCAGCCCGGTCTACAATCTTATGCGCCCCTCTAATCGCTGCTGATGCAATTATCTTAGACATCTCTCTTAAACCCTCCGTTTAATTTCGGTAAGCCCGGTGCTTAGACCGCATCCAACTCCCGCCTCATCGCCATATCATAGAGCACCCTCTCTCTAGCCTTATCAATGCCTAAAGCCTTGCGCCTCTTATCAATATGTTCAATCATCATGTGGGCCGCCTTAATGGGGTCTGGTTCAAAAGCCCACTTACCACCGTATTTCTCCTCCATATCCTTGAACAGGAAATCGGTTACTTCCTTACTGCCTGTAGTAGGCCAGGTCACCCCAAACACCGTGAATACCC
This sequence comes from Dehalococcoidales bacterium, assembly GCA_034432095.1. Lineage (GTDB taxonomy): Bacteria > Chloroflexota > Dehalococcoidia > Dehalococcoidales > UBA2162 > DAOUCV01. Next base: position 18,525 of record DAOUCV010000056.1, on the reverse strand, counting down.
CGGAGGCGACAAAGTACTGCCCGATGGAGATTGCCTTTTCGCTCATCCACTCAGGGGCAGCCCCGGCCACCGGCAGGTCGCTGATGTCATCACCGAGACCACCATCCTTGACCATAGCCGTCGCCGCCATCAGGATACGGCTGTTATCCACACAGGCACCCATGTGAAGTACCGGCGGGATACCTACCGTCTCACATACAGAAGCCAGCCCCTCACCAGCATACTGTGCTGCCGCCTCTGGAAGCAGGAGTCCTGCCTTGGCAGCAGCCATAGCGCTACAACCCGTTTGAATTACCAGCACATCGTTCTTTATAAGTTCCTTAATCATTCTAACGTGAACATCGTCGTGCGTAACCCGGGGGTTATTGCAACCGACAACACCAGCCACCCCCCTGATTCGACCGTTGATGATATTATCGTTCAATGGTCGGTAGGAAGCCCGGAACAGGCCGCCCAGCAGATAGTTGATGGTCTCATGGCTGAAGCCGGCAATAAGGTCCTGCTTCTCTTTGGGAATCCGGACATTACCGCCCCTGTTGGGGAAGTTCTCAATCGCCGTCCTCACTATCTCGCTGGCTGACTCCACAGCCCTGTGCTCATTGAATTCAATATGGAGGGCACCTTTTATCTTAGCTTTAGGTGAAGTGGTAATAACCTTGGTATGATAGCACTGGGCGATATCCGGCAGGGATTCCATAATGCACTGGATATCCACCACCATGGCATCAACTGCCCCGGTCACGATCGCCAGCTCCTGTTGTAAGAAGTTGCCGGCTAGAGGTATTCCGTGGCGCATCAATACCTCATTGGCGGTACAGCAGATTCCGGCCAGGTTTATCCCTTTAGCCCCTTTAGATTTAGCCAGCTCTACCATCTTAGGCTCCTGAGCCACAGCAACAACCATTTCAGAAAGGAGCGGTTCGTGACCGTGAATAATAATGTTTACCTCGTCTTCCTTGAGCACTCCCAAGTTTACCTGGCTCAGCAGAGGCGCCGGCGTACCGAATAGGATGTCCTGAAGCTCGGTAGCAATCATACTACCTCCCCAGCCATCAGCTAGTGCTGCCCTGACCCCCTGCTTGAGCAGGTTCTGGTAGTCCTGGTCAACACCGATATGAGTGCGGTGCATTATTTCCACCACCTCACGGTCAATACCCCGTGGGGCAACCCCTTCTCGCCTCCAGAGCTCCTGGCGTTTTAGCGGTGCCCGTCGTAAGAACAGGAGCTCTCCCTCCTGCTTACCGAACTCAGCCAGAGCAATCTGACCAATGTCAAGAGCTATTTCCTTATTACTACGGTCGCCAATCTCCACACCCAAGTCAAGAGCAAGCTGAAGTAGTTTCTGCTCGTCCTTAATCTCATAGCCGGATGCTTCTCCCCTGGCTACGGCCAGGAAGAGCTCGGCTACTCCGCGGCCGTGGTCAGAGTGCGCCGCCGCTCCGCCGGCTATCATCCTGATGAAATTACGGGCAGCGATAGTCTCAGCGGTAGCCCCGCAGATGCCCCGCCGCTTCTTTTTCTCCTCAGGGGTCTCTTCTTTACCTTTGGCCAGCGGTATCCGACAGGGCCCCATACCACAGTTCTTACAGCAACTGCCGACAGAACCTATTGGACAGGGCTTTAGCGCTTCAGCTCTATCAAAGGCGATATTACATCCGTCACTAGCCGCTTTCTCTATCATCTCAATGGTAGCCTGGTCAATACTCTTGATTTCGTTCTCCGCCATCTTTATCACCTACCTTCGATTCTATTCTGTTAAGCCGTCAACTCGGCTATCATCTCTTTAATCAACTTTATTGCTTCCGGGTGTCTCATAATTAACACATCGGCTCCAGCTAGAAGCAGAACCATAGCCGACATTGCTTCCATTAAAATGCCCCTTTTCTTGACATCACCGAGCTTGGGGTCCTCCTCCACTGGAATTTTTACTTCCTTGGTCTTCCAGACCTCCTTGGCTATATTACAGATGATAGGGGACTGGAGCTTCTCATCCTGCTGGGTCAGCCCCGCCATCCTCATTCTCTCCATTACCGAGTAACAGTACTCAATGCCGTAACCTATGCCGCTGACAGTCGGGTCTACTACTATCTGCTTATCGGGAAGCCCTAGATTACCCAGCAGGATATTAAGTTGTTTAGCCAGATTTATGTCTATCGGTGTTGAGGCAATCACCGTATGGTGATAACCAATGGCTGAAGCACCGAGCCTCTTATAGTTTCCTTCCTGAACCGGGCCGATAATCAGATTCTTCTCCTGACAAACCTCAGCCACCTGTCTTAGAACCTCGGAGTCCTTATCCACATTACCCGTCCCCCAGACAATTAAGGGGACATCAATAGCATCGGCCACCTTCTTGACAAGCTGGGCAGCTTCTTCAGGCCCGCGGTTAAGCCCGTTGGGGTCAGTGCTTATCAGCTGCAGGGCAATCATCTCAGCTCCGTAATCATCGATACACTTCTTTGCCCAGGCAACAGGGTCATCGGTTACCCCGGCAAAAGGTTCAAGGGCGGCTTCGGGCCACTCCTCAGGCGAACAGTCCCAGACCTCCATAGCGATTCGGGGAGGGTGGGGCATCTCACCTTCAAAAAGATGAAAGGGATAAGATGTCTCCCCGCCAACGGTTACAGCCTTATCCCCTTTACCCAGAGTTACCTCTCTTATTTTCCCGCTATACGACGTCTTCGGAATCTCGATTGCCATTGTTGCCTCCCTTAAGCCGGGTTCTTTCTCTTCTCGCTACCATACCATTCTTTCCCAAACCAATATCTCTCACCGGTCTCGAGATATCTCAGCTTCTCCTTTCTCGTCACCAGTTTCTGTCGCCATTTTCCGAGCTCCGGGTCTGCTGGTTTACCTTTCTCAAAGGTCTCCCCGAGCACTTCCACCTCTTCTCTGCCCGGGGCGCTCTTTTTCTCAACCTTGTATTCCACGGCTCTCCTTTCTAAGCTAAGCCAGTCGCCAGTTTAGCGGCTCTTACCGTATTCATCATAAGCATGGTTATGGTCATGGGCCCTACCCCGCCAGGAACCGGCGTAATGGCTTTCGCCTTCTCCTTGACGGCATCAAAATCAACATCACCGGCGAGGATTCTCTTCCCGTCCTTCGTCGTGCCAATCTGGTTCACACCGACATCAATGACCACGACACCCTCCTTTACCATGTCAGCGGTGATGGCTTTCGCTTTCCCCGCCGCGACAATAAGAATATCAGCCCTCCTGGTATGGAAAGCGAGGTCTCGGGTCCCAGTGTGGCACACCGTAACCGTAGCATTGGCGCCTTTTTTCTTCTGGAGAAGAATATTGGCGATGGGCTTGCCGACGATGTTACTCCGTCCCACCACCACCACCTCCGCCCCCTCAATCTGAACTCCTGACCTGATTAAAAGCTGCTGAATGCCGTGCGGAGTGCAGGGCAAGAAGTCCGGTTCCCCAATCATTAATTTCCCCACATTCACCGGATGGAAGCCATCAACGTCCTTTTTCGGGTCAATGGCATAGAGGACCTCTTCTTCATTCAAATGCTTGGGCAGGGGTAGCTGCACTAAAATACCGTGAATCTTGGGGTCTCTATTTAACCTGTCAATTAATTTGATGAGGTCTGCCTGACTGGTGTTAGCCGGCAGGTCGTGTCTTTCTGAATAGATGCCCAAGTCTTTGGATGCCTTCTCCTTCTGACCAACATAGACCTGGGATGCCGGGTCTTCACCAACAAGGATGGTAGCCAAGCCCGGTACCAGGTTATGTTTGGCTTTGAGGTCAGCAATTTCCTGCCTCAGCTCCTCCCGAATCTGTCTGGCAATCTCATTGCCGTTGATAAGTTGTGCTGTCATTTTCCCGCCCCCCCTTTTATCAAATTTAGTGCCTATCAAGAAGCTCAGCCATTAGCTCATTAACTGCCCTCACCGCTTTAGAAGTATCGGGCAAATCAAGGAGCGGCTTAAGCTCAAGGTCATACTGATAGACAAGTTCATCCTCAGGAATCAACGCTATAGGCTCAATGCCCAGTCTGGCCAGTTCTTCACCAACCATCGGAGATAACCTAGTAGGGACAAAATTGATAACCGCCGATTGCCTCCTCACCACCAGCTTGAGTTCAGAGACCAAGTCTCTTATCCGGGCGATGGTTCGAACCCCTTTCACCGAATGGTCAGAGACAATCAGCAGCACATCGATATTCTGGGTAGTTCTTCGGCTCAGGTGCTCCATACCTGCCTCATTATCCATAATGACGTAGGCATAGTTGCCCGCCAGGGTATCGGCAAACTTCCTCAGGACGAGATTGGGATAGCAATAGCACTCAGGACCCTCACCCCGGCCCATTGTTATCAGGTCAAGTCCCTTGCTTTCAACGATAGTCTCATTTAACTTGTACTCCAGATAGGCTTCCTTGGTCATTCCAGGAGGAATGTTTATTTTCTCACTGTTAAATGAGGCAATTATTGAGCCAATGGTCTGCTTTACGTTAAGTCCCAGACTTTCCCCCAAGTTGGCATTAGGGTCAGCATCAATAGCCAGAATTGGTCCTGAGCCGTTCTTTCTCAGATAGCGAATGATAAGACCTGCCAGTGATGTTTTCCCGCTGCCGCCCTTCCCTGCCACAGCGATCGAGAAACTCAAAAGCTACCCCCTTTCATATGAGACTGATTATCAACCCCTTAATCCCCATCTTTCTAAAAAAGAGGGGAAAGGTTTATTAAAAGGGACTTCGTCCCTCTCAGACTCTCTCATCCTATTGTTAATCAACCTCATGAAGCCCTGTGACCTTTCCGGTCTTCACATCAACATCAACTTTCCTGAAAGCCGGGTCTGAGCCTGTCCCGGGCATCAGGCTGATGGTTCCAGCCATCGGGCAGAGGAATTTGGCTCCGGAGAAAATCAATATATCACGAATTGGCAGTGTCCACCCTTTAGGCACGCCCTTAATATTTGGGTCGTGACTGAGAGACAGGTGAGTCTTGACCATCATGGTAGCATATTCATCATACTTGGGGTCTGCTTCAAAGGCTTTAGCCTTAGCTTCTGCTTCCGGACTCCAGGACACGCCATCGGCTCCGTAGACCACCTTGGCAATCTTGTCCACACGCTCTCTCAGTTTCATTTCAGGGGGATACAGGAACTTGAAATCCACCTTGTCCTTGCAGGCTTCCTTGACGGCATCAGCCAGTTCCAGGGCACCATCGCCGCCATTAACAAAATGCGTCGAAACGGCACAGCGGGCTCCCGCCGCCTCAGCTGCCCTCCGAACGATGTTAATTTCTTCCTTGGTATCAGTAGGGTACACGTTGATGCACACCACCGGACTGATGCCGGCAGTCCTGATGGTATTAATGTGGTGCAGCATATTGCTGCAGCCCTTTTCAACCAGCTCCGGAGCTGGTTTCTTATAGGCTTCAGGCAGAGCTACGCCAGGTATCACTCTGGGCGCGCCACCGTGCATCTTCAGTGCCCGGATTGAGGCGACGAGCACTGATACATTCGGTTTGAGACCGCTGAAGCGGCACTTGACATTCCAGAACTTCTCAAAGCCGATATCAGCACCAAAGCCGCTCTCCGTAACATGATAGTCAAACATCTTCAGCCCGAGACGGTCACCAATAATTGATGACTGTCCGACAGCAATATTGGCAAACGGTCCGGCGTGCACCAAACAGGGCTGGTACTCCGCTGTACAGCACAGGGTGGGATTAATAGTGTTGCGCATATAAGCAGTCATGGCACCGGCTACCTCCAGGTCAGCAGGGGTAATGGGCTTACCCTTCTTATCATAAGCCAGAGTAATATGATTCATCCTTTCCCGCAGGTCAGCCAAGTCCCGGACAATGGACAACATTGCCATCAGCTCGGAGCTGACGGTGATGGCAAACCCGGACTGCATCACATAGCCATCCATACGTCCGCCGAGACCAATAATAATGTTACGCAGGCTCTGAGCACAGAAATCGATAACCCATTTGAACTCCACCCGGGTCGGGTCAATATCCAGACGACGCATCCGGCTGAGCTTGACTAGTTGGGCATCATCATAGTTACGCTCGTGCATCATCCTGGCAGTAAGAGCCACCATCGCCAGGTTATGGGCATTGGTGATGTCATTAATATCACCGGTAAGACCCATAGAGAATTCGGTGTGGGGGATAAGTATGGCGTTGCCACCACCGGCGGCGGTCCCTTTCACATTCATGGTTGGTCCACCGGAAGGCTGACGGATGCAACCACCGACATTCTCCCCCTGCTTGCCCAGACCCTCAATCAGACCCATCGTGGTCGTTGTCTTCCCTTCTCCTAGCGGCGTGGGGGTAATCGCCGTTACCTCAATATACTTACCGTCTGGTCTATTCTTCAACCGCTCCATTATCTTCAAAAAATCGAGCTTGGGTGTTCTGCCATAGGGAATTATTTCATCCTTTTTTAGACCCAGTCTTGCTCGCCACTCATCCGGCGTTGGCATGTGCTCCTCCGCGGCTTCGGCAATCTGCCAGTCCGCCATTTTAGACACATCGTAGGGCATAAATAAACTCCTCCTTCGGTCATTTTATTTTTGACCTAACAGTAGACAGTAAAGCCTGATAGATGTCCTTGACCGCCGTCTTAACCTGCCGGCTGGAATCAAGCGGGGATAAATTAGCCAGGTCAGCATCCACTACCGCCTGGTCATAGGGTATAAAACCCAGAAAAACAAAATCGGGCAGGCTAGAAGTAATGAAGTCCCTGTCCGACTGACTCCTGACTTTATTTCCAACCACGGCAACATTTTGTAGACCAATCTCAGATGCCAGCTTCCTGATGTTAAAGGCGGTTTCAATACTCCGCCTGCCTGGTTCAACAACCACAATCAGCCAGTCCACGGCTCGGGCGGTTCCCCGCCCGAGGTGCTCGATTCCCGCCGTCATATCCAGTATCACCACTTCATCTCTAGTCACCAATAAATGGCTCACTAAAGCCTGGAGTAAAGCATTCTCGGGACAATAACAGCCAGTGCCACCCTTCTTAATTCTTCCCATCCTCATTAACCTGATACCGTTTTGTTTTAGGGCATACTTCTCCGGTATGTCATCAACCCTGGGGTTTAATTTAAAAAAGAGGGCGGGTTGGCCAGGTCGCACCCCCGTCCTTTCTTCAATAAGGTCGCTCATCTCAGAGATAGGAGTTATATCTTCAGGGTGGGGAAAACCGAGGGTAGCCGCCAAGTTAGCATCGGGGTCAGCATCTATAGCGATGACAGAATAGCCAGATTCAGCAAATATCTTGGAAAGGAGAGCCACTAATAAAGTTTTACCCACCCCGCCTTTACCACTAATGGCTATCTTCATCTAATCCCTAATCTAAATCCATAATAAAAGCTGAGACTTCTGCGGGAAAGCACTCAGCCTTAACAATTCTATTGCTCTATTGCTCGCTGCTTACCCTACCCAGTATATCTTAATGCTAATCAATAAGTCAAGCAACCCTTACCCCTATTCTACAGTGACACTTTTAGCCAGGTTTCGTGGGAAGTCTATAGGGCATCCTCTCTCGCTAGCCGTATAGTAGGCGAGTAGCTGTAAAGCTACTACATTGACCACCGGTGAAAACAGGTTATCAACCGGGGGTACAGTAATGACCGAATCGACCAGCTCCTCGATAGCCTCGTCCCCCTCTCCAGTCAACACTATTACTGGTGAGCCTCTAGCCTTTATTTCCTTAATATTAGTCAGCATCGCCTCATAGGTATTATCCCTGGCGACGATAGCAATGACCGGGGTATCACTTCCCAGTAAGGCAAAGGGTCCGTGCTTCGTTTCTCCAGCCGCATAGCCCTCAGCGTGGATGTAGGAAATTTCCTTTAGCTTGAGTGCTCCCTCCATCGCTACCGGGAGATTTATGCCCCTGCCAATGAAGAATACATCGTCATATTTTGATAGATACTTAGCATACTCGATAATCTCGGCTTCATTATCCAACACCTGTTGGACCTTGTGGGGCAATTGTCTTAACTCCATAAGCAGAGTGTTTAACCTTCTAGCATCAGCCCTAAAATACGACAGAGCTAGCCAGTATAACACCATAAGCTGGGCAACAAAACTCTTGGTCGCCGCCACACTTATCTCGGGACCAGCCCTGGTGTAAATAGTCTGGTGGGCAATACGGCTGGCACTGCTACCCACCACGTTGGTAATAGCTATCACCCGACATCCCGCTTCCCTTAACCTCCTCATCGCCTTCAGCGTATCGGCAGTTTCTCCTGACTGAGTGATAGCGATAGCTACCGTCCCCGTCAAGGTGTGAGTATAGTAGTTAAATTCAGAAGCTATTTCTACCCTCACCGGAATTCTGAGCAATTCCTCCACAGTATACTTCCCTATTAAAGCAGCGTGATAGGAAGTACCAGCGGCTAACATGAGCATAGATTCTATACCTCTGCCTCTTATTACCGCCAGACTCTCTACCGGCTCAGCCACCCGGATATACTCGCTAAGGGTATTCCGTATCACCTTGGGCTGCTCGTGAATTTCTTTAAGCATGAAGTGTTTATAGCCTCCCTTTTGAGCCTCTTCAACACTCCAGAGAACTTTGTGCTCTTCCCGAGCCACCTCTATGCCGTCTCTCCTAATCTTTACATCATCTCTGGTAACAACTCCAATATCACCGTCCTCTAAATAGATAACCCTATCGGTATAGTCCAGTATCGCTGGCACATCTGAGGCGATAAAGTTCTCCCCGTCACCTAAGCCAATAATTAACGGACTGTCTTTTCTGGCAACGACCAATTTGGGTTCGCCCGCCACCAAGACAATGATGGCATAAGAACCCTCAACCTGCCCCAGGGCAGCTTCTACAACCTCTTCCAGACTGCCACCATAGTACTTCTCGATAAGATGGGGTATTACCTCTGTATCCGTCTCGGAAACAAAATGATGTCCCTCGTTGATTAGCTGGTCTCTTAACTCCTGGTAATTACTTATTACCCCGTTGTGCACCACGGCAATATTGCCAGTACAATCAAGGTGAGGATGAGCATTAACCTGAGAAGGCGCACCATGAGTTGCCCATCGGGTATGCCCGATACCTGTCGTCCCTTTGAACTTTGGCGATGCTTTCCTCAATGCCTCCACCCGGACCGCATCCTTATACACCTCGATGCCACCGACAGCCACGGCTATGCCACAGGAGTCGTAACCTCGGTACTCCAGCCTCTTTAGGCAATTGAGCAATATGGATTGAGCTTGCTTATCGCCAATATAACCCACAATGCCACACATCACTCAGACTCCTGAAAAGTCCCACAGCCTTTTCAGCAAAGCCACCCCACTTCCCTCACCTTAAAACACCGAGCTTTTATCCGGCAGCCTCCCACTAACCAGTTTTAACGGCTTAACCCGGCTATGGTTACCGATAATAACCCCGGGCTGAGCCACCACACCGCTCCCCAAACTACAACCCGCCCCAAGCATTGCCCCTACCTTCACCAGATGATATTCATCATCAATCCTGACTTCAGCTTCACCACTACAGGCAGTAAAACGCCCCTCGATAACACAGCCATCATCAATGACCGAATCCTGTATGATAGAACCTGAGCCAATATTGACATCATCCCCGATAACGCTGTTCTTTACTTCACTGAAAGGCGAGATAACCACATTGTCACCGATACTGGTAGCCGGGAGAATATACACATTGGGGCCTATATCACAATTCACTCCGATAACGGCTGGACCAACTATATAGGAATTAGACCGTATCACCGTATCCTTCCCAATTGATACCAGCCCTTTTACTGAAGCACCCGCCTCAATAATGCCTCCCAGGCTAGCCGGAATTCGGCGAAGAATGGCACCGTTAAGGCTCAATATATCCCACGGATAAACAACATCAAGCCAGGTACCGTCTGTCTCCTCAGCACTAATCTGATAGCCCCGGGCCACCATGCTATTGATAACATCGGGAATACCCAACTCAGCATCAAGAAAATCAAAAACCTCTCCGCTAAAGGCATAAATACCGGTATTAACTATATCGCTTTTGGCTTCCCTAGGTTTCTCGACAATATCTCGCACCAAATCGCCTTCAGTGGTCACCACCCCATATCTAGCCACATTTTCCACTTTCTTTACCAACACGGCATTTGGCCTCATAGTGACAAACCGGGCAATGGTATTAGCCTCAATCAGATTGTCACCGGGTAGAACCAAGAATTCATCCTCAATGGCATCTCTGGCTTGCATCAAGGCATGAGCCGTACCCAATTGCTTTTCTTGTATTATGTAAACTATATCAACACCAAACTGCTCTCCGTTACCCATATAATCAAATACCTGCTCCCGCTTATAGCCAACCACGATAACAATATTGCGGATGCCGTTCTGAGCCAGTGACTCAACCACATATTGCAGGATTGGTTTACCGGCTATGGAGAGCATCGTCTTTGGCCTATTAACCGTAAACGGTCTGAGTCTCTGCCCTTCACCAGCAGCTAGAATTACAGCCTGTTTCATCGTTCACTCCTAGAAAATTGCCGAGCCTGGCGAAATGATCCCGTGAGCTATAGCTCCCGGTCCAATCTGGGTATCATTGCCAATCATACTACCTATATTAATACAGGCGTTGATCCCGGTCTTAACGTTATCGCCAATTATAGCCCCTAGTTTACGTCGCCTGGTATTCCTGCCGGCCACCCATATCTCCTGCTCATCGAGCCTGAGATTGGCAATCTTGGTACCGGCACCCAGATTGCAGCCTTCGCCGATGACGCTATCGCCAACATAATTATGGTGCGGGGCACTGCTATTATTCATAATTATAGAGTTCTTGACCTCTACAGCCGCTCCAATGTGGCAACCGTCACCAATAGAAGTAGCCGGGCGGATATAGCAGTTCGGGCCAATACTGCACTTCTGACCAATTATCACCGGACCAATGATATAAGAACCTGACCTCACTACAGTTCCCTGCCCGATACAAACCGCTCCCTTAATTACCACATTCTCTTCTACCTCGCCCAAGTTCTGCGATTCTATCTTTGCCAGCAAGGATTCGTTAGCTGATAGCAAATCCCACGGATAACTGGGAGCAAGCCAGTAGTCGATTTTCTGATATGAAATGGGATGTCCCTGGTCGATTAGCCACTGCAGAGAACCGGTTATTTCATACTCCCCCCGGGGTGATTTCGGAGTCTGAGATATGGCAGGGAATATATCCAGGGTGAATAGATACAGTCCCACGTTAGCCAGATTGGAAGGAGGCTTCGCCACCTTCTCACAAATACGAACTACCCTACCTTTTTTTGTTTCAACCAGACCTAAATCTTCCGTATCTTCAACCTCAAACAAGCTCATCGTGATATTCTTCCTTCTCGTCAGGCTTTTGATATCTTCATGATTGACAATAATATCCCCGTTCATCACCAAAAAGTTACCATCCAGCAAGCCTTCAACCGTCCTGAGTGCATCCGCAGTGCCTAACTGTTTACGCTGGGTAGAATAGCGTATGTGTACCCCCCATCTATCACCATTGCCGAAATAACGGCGTATCTGTTCATCGTGATAGCCAACGATAAAAATAAATTCTTTAATACCGGCTTTCTCAGCCTCAATGAGCAGATGTTCCAGGATAGGCTTGTTGGCAATCGGTAGCATCACCTTCGGTCTGGTATAGGTAAGAGGACGCATCCGGTTTCCTTCCCCAGCGGCTAAAATAACTGCCTTCAATCTAATCCTCCCTGCCTGCCTTCAGGCACTCCCTGATTGCCCTGACACCGCTATCGTATAGTTGATGCACCCTCGTTTCAGTTCTTGCTTCTGCCGTTACCCTTATCTTGGGTTCGGTGCCAGAGGCTCTTATCAGTAGCCAGCCATCTTTGAAGCTCAGCTTAATGCCATCAATATTGTTTACCGATAATGGTTTCATCGCCAAAAGCCGCCTTTCCAGATCAGCCGCTAATACCCCTTCACCATCGACACTACCCCGGAGAAGTGGGTACTGGGGTATGCTGTTAACCAGTTGCGATAGCTTTTGCCTAGCGGCTATGACCACCAGACGGGCGGCCGCATAAATGCCATCGGGACACAGCGAATTATCGGGAAAAACCCAGCTTCCCGATGGTTCGCCACCAAAATCCCCACCCCTCTTCAATTCCTCAGAAACACAGGTATCGCCAACCCGGGTTCGGGTAACACTGAAACCCAGTTCATCGATTACCATTGAAGCATCGATAGTGGTGACGACCTGCTTTGCCCCCGCCTGCTGAGCGAAGATTACCAGCAGTTTGTCCCCGGGTATGAACCGACCATTATCATCTACCGCCATCATACGGTCAGCATCACCATCATGGGCGATGCCTAAATCAGCGTCAAACTCTCTTGTTATCCTTATCAGGTCCTGCAGATTAGCTTCAGTCGGCTCAATAGCACGGGGGAAGAAACCGGAGGGGAAACAATTCAGAGCGATAACCTCACAACCCAACCTTCCCAATAGAAGAGGAGTTATCAGGGAAGCAGCACCACAACCACAATCCAAAACTACCTTGAGTTTTGGTAGATTGGGTATGCCCTTGAGTATATGCTCAATATGCGCCTCGATAGCCCCGCCATAACTACTGCTGTAGCCAATCTCACTCCACTGGCTTGCTGAAAGAGAGCCTTTTGAAATCATCTCTTCTATCTGTTCCTGCTGTCCGGCATCAAAGGCGGAGCCATCGGGGTTGAGAAGCTTAATACCGTTATACTCAGGAGGGTTATGTGAGGCGGTAATCATCACCCCAGCCTGGAATTTTCTGGCGGCTAAGGCGAGTGTAGGCGTGGGAAGCACTTTGGCATCACCGCACTTAGCCCCAACCATCAGCGCCCCAGAGATAAAGGCGTGTTTTATTGCCTCGCTGGAGGTTCGGGTATCAGAGCCTACCACCACATTCCCATAAACCTTACCTACTGCCAGCCCCACCTTCAAAGCTAGCTCCACCAGGTCCTTATCGGCAACCCTTCGTATCCCTGACGTACCAAATAACCTCATCTTGCGTTGATTTTAATCCTTGCCATTTTGAATGTCAATTTGCCTATTCCCTTTGACCTCGGGTTGGTTTGGTGTTAGAATTAGGGAAAGAGTTTGTCGGCTAGCCAGGGGGGAATCAGCAATGTCGGGACATTCCAAGTGGGCAAATATCAAACACACCAAGGGAATAGCTGATGCCAGACGGGGGCAACTTTTTACCAAGATTACCCGTGAGATTATGGTCGCCGTACGTCAGGGGGGGAATAACCCGGAATCAAACTTTCGGCTGAGGTTGGCCATACAGAAGGCCCGAGATAATGCTATGCCCCTGGAAAATATCGAACGGGCAATCAGGCGGGCCAGCGGCGAAACAGAAGGGGCGGCAATGGTTGACATGACCCTTGAGGGCTATGGTCCGGGTGGAGCGGCTATTCTGGTACAGGCTTTGAGTGATAACCGAAATCGGACCTTACAGGAAATCCGCAATATATTCTCGCGGCACGGTGGCAGTTTAGGGGAAGCTGGCTGTGTTGCCTGGCTTTTTGAATCAAAAGGACTGATTCTGATCGCCACCAATAACAATAATCTGAATACTGAAAAACTGGCTCTTCTAGCCATAGACGCCGGTGCTGAGGATGTCAAAATAGAGGATGACCATATCGAGATTTATACCAAGCCAGAGGAGTTTGAGGCAGTTAGAGCCGCCCTTAAGCAAGAAAATATACCCGTAGCCTCAGCAGAACTGTCCATGGTGCCCAAGACTACTATTGAGCTTGAGGAGAAGCCTGCCCTGCAAACGTTAAAGCTACTCCGTAAGTTAGAAGAACTCGATGAAGTCCAGCTTGTCTCCAGTAATGTCAACTTCTCCAGCGCTATTCTGGAGAAGTACCATGAGCAGGATTAAAGTTTTTGCTCTTCTCCCCCCTTTTTCTAGGGATTTGAGCTTAGCGATGAGGATTTTAGGTATTGACCCGGGCACCATAGCGATGGGGTACGGAATAATCGAGAGCCGAGATGAGGCAACAACTCTAATTGATTGCGGTGTTCTATCCACGTCGGGGCGCTCCCCTATCGGGGAGCGCCTGAGCTATCTCTATAACAGGCTCGTGGAAATTGTTGTGAGGTTTCAGCCCGATGCTGTGGCCATAGAACAGCCCTTCGTCGCTAAAAATGTCAAATCGGCACTGACAATAGGCAGGGCTCAGGCAGTAGCTATTCTGGCCGCTGTCAACCGCGGAATCCCGACCTACGAATACACTCCAGCCCAGATAAAGCAGAAGATAACCAACTATGGCGCCAGTTCCAAGGAACAGATTCGGGAGATGGTGAGGCTACACCTCGGACTAACTCAAGCGCCAGAGCCAAGCGATGCCGCCGATGCTCTGGCGGTAGCTCTCTGCCATCTCAGTGAAACACACCTGAGCGCCCTGCTGTCTCGACAGCAGGGGAAAGCCCCGTAAACATGGTGTCGAAGAGGGACGAAGTCCCTCTTCTATAAATCAGTCCCTTTCCCCTGCAAGGGGAAGGGGGTAAAAAAGAAAGAAAATGATAAGTAGTCTTCACGGCAAACTGGAATCGCTGGGCAGTGATTGGGCAGTTATCAATGTCAATGGCGTTGGTTTTAAGGTCTATATGCCCACCTCCACCCTCAGCACTCTCGGTACTATCGGCGAAGAAGTGCAGCTCCATACTCACCTGGTAATGAGGGAGGATAGTATCACCCTCTACGGCTTTGCCACCGCTGAGGAGCTTGAGCTCTTTCAAACCCTGCTTGGTGTCTCCGGGTTTGGTCCCAGGCTCGGGCTGTCAGTACTCTCAACACTGAGTGTGGAGCAGGCGAGTATGGCGATTGCCACCGGCAGTATTGACCTGCTGACCACCGTTCCGGGAATAGGCAAGAAGACGGCGGAAAGGCTTATTCTGGAGCTTAAAGATAAAATAGGGGCTGGCTTGATAGCCGCCCCCGCCACCCACCTTGTCCAGGAAAACGCCGAGGTTATCGCCGCCCTCACCTCCCTCGGCTATTCCCTCTCCGAAGCCAGCCGGGCGGTAGCCACCCTCCCCTCCTCAAAACTAAGCCTCGAAGAAAAAATCAAGCTAGCACTACAGTATTTCGGGGGGAAGTAATTCTTGTCACCCCATCCCCTTAGATTAGATATGGAGAGTCTAAGAGAGACAAAGCCTCTCTCTTTAATATTTCCCCCTCTCCTTTGAAGGAGAGGGGGAGAAAGGGGGTGAGGTAGATAAATCCCTCAATTGAAGCTCACCGAGTAAAGAGATATACTAGTTATAGAGCAATCTTACAGGAATAGTTATGTCTCAGTTTAAACTGGTCTCTGATTTCAGGATGACCGGGGACCAGCCACAGGCGGTAGAGGCACTGGTGGAGGGGCTGAAGAAGGGCTACAAGCACCAGACGCTGCTGGGAGTTACCGGCAGCGGCAAGACCTTCACCATGGCTAATGTTATTGAAAGGGTGCAGAAGCCCACTTTAGTCATCAGCCACAATAAGACCCTAGCCGCCCAGCTCTACCAGGAGTTCCGGGAGTTTTTCCCCAACAATGCCGTGGAATTCTTCATCAGCTACTACGATTACTACCAGCCCGAAGCCTATGTCCCACGCATTGACCTCTATATTGAAAAGGACGCCGAGATAAATGAGGAGATTGACAAGCTGCGCCACGCCGCCACCCGTGCCCTCTTTGAGCGCCGGGATGTCATCATCGTTGCTTCAGTATCCTGCATCTACGGTCTGGGCTCACCCGACGAATACTACAGCTTCGTCTGCAACCTGAAAAAGGGCGAAAGTTATAACCGCTACAAGCTCTTGCACCGGCTGGTGGAAATGCAGTATGAGCGGAACGATACCGACTTCACTCGGGGCAAGTTCCGCATTCGTGGCGATACCCTGGAAATACAGCCAGCCTACGAGGAGATAGCCTTACGGGTCGAGTTTTTCGGCGATGAAATTGAGCGTATCGTACAGATAGACCCACTGACCGGCGAGCTACTGAACCAGCTGGACTCGGTGGACATCTATCCTGCCAAGCACTTTGTTACCTCGCAGGAGAAGCTGATGCTGGCTATTGAACGCATACAACAGGAGCTGGAGGACAGACTGAAGGAGCTAAGACAACAGGGCAAGCTACTGGAGGCAGCCAGACTGGAACAGAGAACCAACTATGACCTTGAGATGCTCAAGGAAACTGGATACTGCACCGGCATCGAAAACTATTCCCGCCCCCTTTCCGGGCGTCCCCCGGGTAGCCCGCCCTGGACACTGCTGGACTACTTCCCCGATGATTTCCTGCTGTTCATTGACGAATCACATATGACCATCCCTCAGCTCCACGGCATGTACCACGGCGACCGCTCCCGAAAGGAGACACTGGTAGAATACGGCTTCCGCCTGCCCTCAGCGCTGGATAACCGCCCCTTGAGCTTTGAAGAATTTGAGCAGCGGATAAATCAGGTTATCTACACCTCAGCAACGCCGGGACCCTATGAATATGAGCACAGTCAGCAGATGGTAGAACAGCTAGTCCGACCCACCGGTCTGCTTGAGCCTACCGTTGAGGTCAAGCCGACCAAAGGGCAGATTGATGACCTTATTGACCAGATTAAGAGGCGGGTGGAGAAAGGGGAGCGCTGTCTGGTAACTACCCTGACCAAGCGAATGGCAGAAGAACTGGCTGACTATTTGATAGAACTGGGGATAAAGACCCACTACCTTCATTCCGAGATTGAGACCCTGGAGAGGGTAGAGATACTGCGCGACCTGCGCCTGGGTGTTTACGATGTGGTCGTCGGCATCAACCTGCTCAGGGAGGGGCTCGACCTCCCTGAGGTCAGCCTGGTAGCCATCCTTGATGCCGATAAGGAGGGCTACCTGCGGTCGGAGGAAGCCCTGATTCAGACGATGGGTCGTGCCTCCCGCCACATTGACGGGCATGCCATTATGTATGCCGATACCATTACCAGTTCAATGAAAGCCGCCATTGAGGAGACCCAGCGCCGCCGCCGGATTCAGGAAGCCTACAATAGAGAGCACGGCATTACCCCTCAGGGGATAAGAAAAGCCATCAAGGATATTACCGAGCGGGTGAAGGTGGTAGCCGAGACCCGCACCCCCTATACGGCAACTCCCATCGCCAAAGAAGATGTAATCCGCCTCATCAAAGACCTCGAGTCGCAGATGAAAATCGCCGCCAGGAACCTGGACTTCGAGAAGGCGGCGCTCCTGCGAGACCGCATCTTTGAGCTTAGAAAAGAATTCGACTACGCCGAGATAAAAAGTGGACGATAACCGAGCCGAGACCAGACAGGAGCGCCGGGAAAGAAAGCTCCAGAAAAAGCGGGAACAGGTAAAAAAGCATGGCAAAGGGCTGGCAAAGATCTATATGGACGTGGTGTTGAAGCGGTTGAGAGGGAAGTAAAAGTAAGCGACTAAAACGACTGTGGTTTAAAGGGTAAGCTTGTAGTCTAGAATCTTCCCCTTGACTCCTTACCGGCCAAGGTCAAAGGGTTTAATTACCTTCCTCATCCCTATCCTGGCTACTCTCTTCCTCAAGCTGTTCCATGAGGCGGGCGGCGCGGGGGTAGCCGATGCGCAGCTTCCGTTGCAGGTAGGAGGCAGAGATGTGGGGGTGCTCTTTAGCCAGCTGTCTGGCGGCCGGTAAAAGCGAGTCCTCCGGATAGACCCCCTTTGGAGCCGCTTGAGACGGAATAAGCTCCTCCACGTTCAGCAGGGAAACCTCCTCCCGATGCTGGCTCCTCCAGAAGTAGACCAGCCTCTCTGCCTCGGCATCGGAGACGTAGCAACCCTGCAGGCGCTTGGGCTTGGACGCCTCAGTAGGCATATAGAGCATATCGCCACTACCCAGTAGCTTCTCCGCACCACCAACATCAAGGATAGTCCGTGAATCAACCTGAGAGGTAACGGCAAAGCTGATTCGGGTCGGAAAGTTAGCCTTGATTAAGCCGGTAACCACATCTACTGACGGTCGTTGAGTCGCCACCACCAGGTGAATACCGACCGCTCGGGATAGCTGAGCCAGCCGGCACAGAATCTGCTCAACTTCATCGCCACCCGCCACCATCAAATCAGCCAGCTCATCAATGATTAGTATCAGGTAGGGCATCTTTTCCGTGCCCTGCTTGTTCTTATTGTAAGCATCAATATTGCGAGCACCGGCCGAAGCCAGTGTCTGATACCGTTTATTCATCTCCTGGCTGAGCCAGCGCAGCATCTCCAGGGCTTTGGCGGCATCTACGATGACCGGAGCCGCCAGATGGGGAATGCCGTTATAGATAGTCAGTTCCACCCGCTTGGGGTCAATCATAATAAACCGGACGTCGTTAGGGGTATTATTCAACACCAGACAGCAGATAATGGCGTTCAAGCAGACGGTCTTACCGCTTCCGGTAGCTCCGGCAATAAGCAGGTGCGGCATTTTAGAGAGGTCAGCCGCAACCGCCTCGCCGCCAGCCCCCTTACCCAGTGCCAGAGCCAGTTTTGAGCGGGCTTGCATTTTCTGAAAAGCGCTGGTCTCGATTACTC
>DAOUCV010000055.1:0-2412 GCA_034432095.1 Dehalococcoidales bacterium | reverse complement strand
ATAGTAGTTCTGTCTCGGTTAGAATCAGTGATACTGGCATTGGTATTGCCGAAGAAGACTTACCCCACATCTTCGAGCGCTTCTATAAAGCGGACAAGTCCCGCTCCGGAGGCGGTAGTGGACTGGGACTGGCGATTGCCAAGCACACCGTCCAGGCTCACGGAGGTGAAATCCGCGCTGAAAGCGAAGAGGGTAAAGGCTCCGTCTTTACCTTCTATCTTCCCCGCAAATAGTCCCCTGAAAATTTAACACAACCTTAACATACCCTTAAACTGTCTTTAAACCCCGCTTTTTATACTTTCCCAGATGGATGAGAAAGAGTCTCTTGGTATGCATACATAACTCCGGCCCCCGAGATAAATACATCGCTTCTTCAACCGGAAACCAACCACCTTCTCAAATCAATCCGGCATTAGTTGGAGTCATGCGCGAAGTCGGATTGGACATGGGTCGTAAAAAGGCAAAGTTCCTTACTCTGAAAACGATGGATGGTGCCGATCGCATTATCACCATGGGCTGCAGTGCGGCGAAAATCTGCCCTGCTATCGTTCCCGTGGAAGGGGGAATTGAACACCCGCAGGGAAAGCCGATAGATAAAGTAAAAGGAATCAGGGACGTTATCAAAAACAAAGTGGAAAGACTGATTAGCGACCTAAAGATGCAAGATTCGCTTAGATTGAAAGGAGGTGAAACGTGAGATAATTCATCCGCGATATATAACCGAACAATAGGAAATACAGGAGGGAAAAATGTTTAAATCCACTCACAAACGGTTATTATGGACAGTGCTTTCACTGTTGGCTATTCTTACTCTGGTTGGGTGCAGTAGCAGTGCCACAAACATAGCTCCTGACACCCTGTCCGGCTCAATCAAGATAATCGGGTCGAACACGGTCACACCTCTAAGCTCGGTCTGGGCGGAAAACTTCATGAGGGCCAATCCTGGGGTAAGCATCGCCGTTAGCGGCCCCGGCTCGGGAGTAGGCTTCGCTTCCCTCATTGACGGCACCGCCGATATCTGCCAGTCTTCACGACTCATCACCGCCAAGGAGATAGAGCAGGCAAAGTCCAAGGGTGTTAGTCCCTACGAAATCCAGGTAGCCTCCGATGGCCTTTCGGTCATCGTCAATCCGTCCAACCCCGTCTCGGAACTGACCATTGAGCAGCTTTCCGCCATCTATACGGGTAAAATAACCAACTGGAAGGAAGTCGGCGGTAATGATGCCCCGATAGTAGTAATGGGCCGGGATACTAACTCCGGCACCCATGCTTTCTTCAAGGAACACGTCGTGCAGATGTATGGTCTGCCTACAGCTGATAAGACCCTGGAGTATGGCAACAACGTGCTGTTCCTGCCCTCAACAGAAGTAGGGTTATCTCAGGTAGCTAGCAATCCCAATGCCATTTTCTACGCCGGTCTGGGCTATGTTAACGATAAGGTCAAGATCATCGCCATAAAGAAGACCCCTAACGACCCGGCGGTAAGACCCAGCGTGGCTACTGTCCTGGACGGCACTTACGCTATCTCTCGCCCGCTTCTTTACTACACCAACGGCGCTCCTACCGGCGTTATCAAGGCTTACATTGACTATTGCCTCTCAGAGGAAGGCCAGAAGGCTGTGTTGGAAGTAGGATTCGTGCCGCTAGCCAAATAGGAGTTAGAAGTTGGCAACTCTGCAAGGACAGATTACACCCACCACTCTCGCAGCTTCAAAAACGGGGCTGAGGTGGCGGCTGCGGCTTGGGGAAAGAATCGTCGAGGGTTGGATATTCCTGACGGGACTCCTGGCGATACTAGTCCTGTCGGGGATTATCTTCATCCTCATGAAAGAAGGACTGCCCATCTTTGCCTACACCAACCCCTGGGAGTTCTTGTTTGGCACTCGCTGGTACCCTCTCTCCAACCCGCCCACATTCGGCATTGCACCCTTTTTTGTCTCCACCCTGATGATTACCCTCATATCTACGGCAATAGCGGTGCCTGTTGGCGTTGCCTGCGCCGCTTACCTATCTGAAGTAGCACCCAAGAAGGTAACCGAAACCGTTAAACCTATCATCGAAATCCTTGCCGGTATCCCGTCGGTGATGATGGGATTTATCGGTCTGGCATTGCTGTCGCCCTTGGTGCAAAACGCCTTTAATCTGAATACAGGTCTTTGCGGACTTACAGCTGCTATTATGCTTTCGCTGATGAGTCTCCCGATTATCATCTCTGTTTCCGAGGATGCGCTGCACGCTGTGCCCGGGGAGTTTAAAGAGGCTTCTTACGCTTTAGGAGCGACGAAATGGGAAACTATCCGGCATGTCTGTATCCCCTCTGCCCTTTCCGGGATTGCCGCCGCCATCATGCTGGGCGTAGGCCGGGCAATAGGCGAGACGATGACAGTATTGATGGTAGGGGGAGGTGCTTTA
>DAOUCV010000054.1:0-47013 GCA_034432095.1 Dehalococcoidales bacterium | reverse complement strand
GGGTGGTGAAGACGCCGGTGGCGCTCCAGTCGCTATTGGTGCTTGAGCCGATGGCTCTGACCTTCCAGTAGTAGGTGGTATTATAGTCCAGGTTAATGTTGCTCTGCCAGGCGGTAGCTGGCAGGGCGTGACTACCTGTTTTCGCGATTACAGGATTGGTAAAGGAAAAAGAGGTGGATACCATTAACTCATACTTTTCAGCTCCTGCCATAGCGCTCCACTGAAACAGGGGCTTTGTTGCTACTTCGCTGGCTCCGGGTTTGGGACTCAGGAGTTCAGGGGCAATGACGGTACGACCAAGGGTAGTGGTAAATGACCATTTAGCTGACCATCGGCTTAATACCGGCTTGGTGGCTCTCACCCGCCAGTAGTATGTGGTGTCCGTATCAAGCGCTGGTAAGTGCGCCGAGCTTGCTACAGTATCTCCTTCAAAACCCTCAGGCACAGTGGAGAAGTCGGTATCATAGTCAAGTTGCCAGTGGTACTCGGTAGCTCCGCTCAGTATCTCCCACTCAAGGACAA
This sequence comes from Dehalococcoidales bacterium, assembly GCA_034432095.1. Classification (GTDB taxonomy): domain Bacteria; phylum Chloroflexota; class Dehalococcoidia; order Dehalococcoidales; family UBA2162; genus DAOUCV01. Next base: position 46,491 of record DAOUCV010000054.1, on the reverse strand, counting down.
CATTTTTTGTGCCTATACCCGGTGAGTTATCGGGTGGTGAGATGAGGGTAACCGGCAGGGCTAAGCTATCGGTATAGGTCATCAGCCTGGTGTTTTTGGTGTCGATTGACCACAATTGATTGCCTCGCAACCACAGTCCATTTAGAGTAGCACCATCATCAAGACCACGGGTTACCGTCTCAAAGGTTGGATTCAGGGGATATGCTGGGTTAAGCGAGCGCTCCATGCCACCTTTCTTACTTGTAGTATTTGCTGACTGTAAGTTACTGGCATACAATGTCCCATCAGCGGATATTGCTAGCTGGCTGAGCCGGCTGCCAGCGGGCAGGGTGCCATCAATGCTTTCCCATTGGGCGCTCCTGTTGATGGTAAAGCGGTAGATTCCCTTATCCACGGAGTTGCTGGCGGCATAGACAGTACCATTGCTAATGAACTCAGGGTCGAAGGCAACGGTTATGGCGCCGGTGAGTGGTGGTGAAGTAGCATCGGTTGGCAACGGCTTAAATGAGGTGCCATTATCATTAGAATAGTAGACCCAGCCCTGGGTATTACCTATCAGGATAGTCCTGTCCTGCCCGTAGTTTGGTGAGATGACCATAGATTGTAATGGGTGGCTGCCGACTGCTGTCCCGCTAGAATAGGAAAGACCGCTATCGGTGGTGCGGTACACCACTCCGCTGGTACCATTGTAGCTGCCTAAAAACAGGGTATTGTTGTTAACCGCTGTCCATACATCAATAGAGGAGGGAGCCATCCGGCAGGTGAAGGTCTGCCCCTTGTCCGTTGATTTCCATATTGCTGGGTTGCCATTACTGACGCCGGCTAGGAATACCACCCAACTACCACTGCCGTATGCGGGGGAAAGCTCAACCAGCTTAAGGCTATCTACATTAGGCAGGGTGCTGGTAAACACCCTTTCCCATCTGGCACCCCCATTCAGGCTCCGCCACAGACTGTGCTCAATGCGCATGTCATCAAAGGTGAGCATAAACAGGGTGTTATCCTGGCGGTAATTGGGAGATACTGCCAGGTCAATGATGCCATTGGTGCCGACTCTGGCATCAATCAAGCCTACCTGGTTCCAGGTAACACCGCCATCAGCACTACGGGAAAAGGCGCTCTCCGTGCCAGTGGTAGCCGCATAGGCGGTGCCGCTACTGGGGAAATCGGGAGCCATAAGCAGGCAGGTTCTGGACTGCCCTGTTGGCTCTTTGGTGCTTCTTGTCCAGTTGATGCCCCCATCGGTACTGATGTAGACTCGGGTGCTGCTTGCCGCTCCAGCCAGGAGTCTGACGGTAGCGGTATTCCCGCTGACTGCCAGCCCACTCACATCAACGCTGCTCAGGTTATCACTAGCCCCGATATTAAGGTCGGTCGCATTTGAGCTGTCCGGTACCGGCTTCCCCGTAATCTTATAGACGTCGCCGTTACCGGTGCCGGTATCAATAGCCACGAACAGACTATAGCCTGCCGTGGTCGCATCATAGTCGTCGGGAAAGGCAATTACCGCTTCTCTTGGCACCAGACCGGCGACGGTGGCATTGCCGCTGACCTGGCCCCAGCCGCCGTCACCAACCTTGGTGGTGACCAGGGTGTCCCGTTCATTGGTGACCACCGCCACGAGCTGCCCATCAGAAGCAAACTTTGGCGAGAAGGCTACCTTACAGACATCGTAGCTACCGATATTGGTATCGTGCCAGGTAGGGGGTGCTTCACCCTCGTCCAGGGTGTAGACGCCGCCGTATTGTGAGTTGTCCCTATCTACGGTGCCGACGATAACGATATTTCTGCCAGCCAGTCGAGCCACATCAAGGCTGGTGATGGCGATATTATCAGCGCCAGCCCCGCCCGGGCTTGGCGGCAAGCGGGTGAAGCTAGTGCCAGCATCGGTAGATTTGTAGATATAGGATTCGGTGGCGTAATAGATACAGTTGGCATCACCCGGGGCGGTGGCGATATCAACTATGGCATCGCTGACCTGACCGGTAGATGACCAGCTATAGCCGGCGTCTCGGGACTTGAACAGGGTGTAGCTTGTCCCTGACGGGTGGGCGTAGCAGTAGAGGGTACCATCGTTAGCCATGGTCAGGTGCTGGATGTTTGAGCCGCTGGCCAGCACCCAGTTGCCTATCTCCCCCTCAGTGGGAATATTTACCCTGGACCACTTAACTTCATCCGGGGCAGCCGTTACCGGGCTGGCAGGGAAGGGCGAGCCGAGTAGGCTCAATAGCGGAGTCAGCGCCAGAGCGGCGAGAAGGAGTTTTGCTATCCCTGCCCGATGGATCCTTACCTCGCCCATCGCCATATGGCGAAATTTTAGCTTTAGTTTAAAGTGGAAGTCAAGAGTAAAAAGGAAGGGAGGTCGCCTCTGGCGACCTCCCTTTTGTACCCGGGTCAGGTACTATCCGTCAAGTAAGAACCAGTTGTTTTAGGCGACTCGTCTGGTTCTGACTATCAGGACAATCAAGGCGATAAACAGTACGATACCGACACCGATTATCACCCACAGCATATACTCCGGAATCGCGGGTGGTGACGGTTCTACCGTTACCTTCGCCGGTTCTACGGTCACGTCCACCTTCGGTGCTGGTGGCTGTTCCACCTTTATTTCGGTAGGTACTGGTTCCGCCATGGTGGTGAAGATACCCGTTGCCCAAGCGGTAGCTGGAGTTACCCAGGCTGGTCCTACCTGGTAGGGTTCAGCCAGGACGCCTCTCACCCTCCAGTAGTAGGTGGTGGAGTACTTGAGCTCTTCCGGAGCGGCATACATGTTGATGGGTACGTTGGCACTCCACTTCAGAATCTTGAAGGTGGGGTCCTCGGAAAGGGCAAACTCGTACCGGATAGCCCGCGGGACCACTGTCCAGACAAACGTTGGCGTAATGGAGACGTCCACAGCTCCGGCTGCCGGTTTTTCAATTACGGGCACGGCTGCCGGTTCCGCCATGGTGGTGAATTGACCTACCGACCACGCCGTCTCAGGAGTGGTCAGGGCTTTCACCCGCCAGTAGTAGACAGTGGAGTAATCGAGGGCTTTCGCCGGTTTGTAGAAAGCCTGGGTCACGTTGGCACCTTCCACCAGGGTGGCAAAGTCTGAAGCCTTGGATAGCTCAACCCTGTAGCTGGGCGCTCCGGTAACGGCGCTCCAGACCAGCGTTGGCGAGACCGCAACACCACTCTCCCCGATTTCTGGAGATTGCAGCGTCGGTGCTGCCGGCGGTACCACCGGTTCATCAACTAGGACGAACGGCAAGCCCACCAGGTCACCGATGACTGGGACGGTGCCACTAACCACAACATTAACATAGGCATAGCCGCTGACGAGGTTGATGCCCTGAGGCAGGAACGACGGGTTTGCTGAAGCATAGGCGGCGGTAGCGGCACACTTCACCCACTTGCCCTCCAGAGTGCTGTAGATGTAGACCTTGGTGTTTGCCGTAATGTTGGCGTTGTAGAGCTTGATAAGGACAGTGTTGGTGCCAATAGGTCCCCCACCACCCACATAGACATCGTAGTAGCCATTGGCTAATGCGGTGTATGGAGGAGCAACAGTCGTCGGGTTGGACGCATAGGTAGCGGCCGCTATGATAGCTGGAGTATAACCAGTCGCCTCCACATCCACGTTAGCGTACAGCTTGCCATAAAGTAGGCTGGCACTGTTGAGGGAAACGGCTGTTGATGTCGTCACGGGCGCACCCAGGTAGGGTGTATAGTCCAGTCCAAGCCCACCTTTAATGGAGCCTGCTGCCGGACCCGTAGCGGCGCCCCACCAGTTGTGGGTACAATCAACCACGGTAGTGTCCGTTTCCAGACCGGTGCCGGCTATCACGTTGTTGGTGTTGCCGGTAAAGTTGTTGAACACACACGTGACGTTGTTCGTTGCGGTGTCAGCTACTCTCAGGGCATAGGTAGGTGCGAGCACTGTACCAGCCGCAGTATCCTGGATGGTGTTGCCCGTGATGGTAGTGGCGACATTGGCGGTGACCTGAATGGCGTCCTTATAGGAGCTCTTGATGGTGCTCGTCTTAAGAGTGACGCCAGTACCACCATTAATCTGGAGCGCTGTCTCTTCACTACCGATGGTAGTGGTATCAATTGTGGCTGTGCCGGCATTGACCTTGATGCCGTAAGAGGTCAGACCGCCTCCGGTGATGACGGTATTGCCGGTTACCTTAAGAGTACCATTGGTGGAGATTGCGGTGCTGAGGGCATCGTTGGTGATGGTACAGCCAGTGACGGTTACACCAGAATCAACCACGTTGATACCCGTGGAGGTATAAAGACCCGTTGCGGTAAGGGTACAGCCTGACAGGGTGGCCGGGTAAGTGGTGCTGGTGTTAGTAGCCGTGACCAGTGTCGCTGGACCAAACAAGCCCGGCTTGATGACGCAGTTAGTGATGGCGAGTGCCGTGGCGTTGGTGGCGTTTATGGCCGCGCGGATGGTCAGACCCTTGAGGGTGACGTAGGCTTTGTTGGTAATGGTGATGACGCTACTGCCATCTGACTTACCGATGATGGTTTCTTCAGCCGTTCCGGTAGCCTCAATGGTCAGACGCTCTTTGGCAACGGTAACACTCTCGCTGTATGTCCCGGGGCTGAGTTTTATGGTGTAACCATCAGCCGCCAGACCCATACAGCTAGCGATGGCTGTGTCTCCGGTATACTGCGCCATCAGCACACCGGCAGTGTTATAGAGCGAAGCTATGCCGGGGAGTGGTACAACGGTCGGGACGACTATGCTGTAGGGGGCTGACTCTACCGGTGACTCAATCGGAATGGCGCCACCGCTCATTGAGGTGCCCACCGTCAGGGTATAGGTGCCGGCGGTAGTCGGGTTGGTGAGACCAGCGGTGATAGCAATCCTTACCTGGGCACCCTCACCAATCAGGTCCCCACTCCAGAGCGTATAGCTGATTTTCCGGATGCCGAGAGCCGGGTCATAGCTGGCGCTCCAGTTCGTGCTGTTCAGAGTGGCTTCCTTCCACACTGGGGCTGCCGTCGGGGGATTGGTGTACCAGCCCGGTGAAGCTGAGATTGTAGCAACAAGTGAGCCGGCAGTTATGACCGTGTCAGCGGGGAAGCTGATGGTAATGGTAGCGTTATCAGTAGAGTTGTTGCCCACCAGTTGCTTGCCCGTGGTGAAGGTAATGATGTAATCGGGGTCTACCTGGCTGATAACGTTATCCTTCCCGACAGGAGCGGCTGCAACAAAGGTCACCTGGGGCTGCGTGAGGGCGCTGGCCGGGACCGCTGAAACCATCAGGCTCGTCAGCAGGGCTACGGCTAAGCCTATTCCCCATATTCTAGCAAATTTCTTTTTCATCGACCTTTAAGATTTCCTCCTTAGTTTGAGTATCGTGCTGTCTCCATAAACGTAAAAGTGGCAAAAGGTTTATCTTCCCCTTTTCAAATTATGGAGACAGGGTAGTTTTCATCCTGTTTTAGAGTCTAATAACTCTTCCCCCTTGCGGGCTCTTACCATGGCATCACCTCCTTTCGTTGTCCATCTGCCGGACGGCAGATGATAATCTAATCATAGCACAAAATACTTATTTGTCAAGTCCCCCGTTTTAAAGCAGGAGTCCCGGGCTCTACCATTTACTATAGCACAGGATTTTTGCCTGTCAAGCCCCATCCAGTATCTACCCCTCAAATTCCCCAATTTCCCTTCAAGAGTGAGCTGTGTCCTCTCTCTTGACAGGGGAGAGGTGGCTATGATATGAATGAGCCCTAACAAAGTCTGGTGGCTGGTAAGAATGATAGCCGAAGAAGTTACCGCCGTCAGTCGCAAGAAAATCTGGGGGCTTCATCCCAATGTCTTCTTCATGGGTATGACCAGCCTGCTTACCGATGTCTCAAGCGAGATGGTTTTTAATCTTATTCCCCTCTACTTGACCAACGTGCTGAGGGCGCCTATGGCTATTGTAGGTCTGGTTGGTGGGGTATCTGAAGGTGCTGATGCCATCTTCAGGATGCTGAGCGGCTGGTTTAGCGACAGAATAGGCAAACGCAAGGTTCTGGCGGTATCCGGTTACGGTATTTCAACCGTGGCTAAACCATTTCTTTATCTGGCTGGTGCCTGGGGTGGGGTCTTGGCTATCAGATTCGCCGACAGGTTTGGCAAGGGTGTTCGTAGCTCATCACGCGATGCCCTGATTGCTGATTCCGTTTCTGCTGAGGAGAGGGGTAGGGCTTTTGGCTTGCACCGGGCTCTGGATACCATCGGCGCTTTCCTGGGGCTGGTGATAGCCGTCCTCGTTGTCTGGCTTGTGCTGGGTGCGGAGGCAGAAAGGCTTACCCGGGGAGTCTTCCAGGGTCTGGCGTTGGGTTGTGTCATTCCGGGGGTGGTGGGGGTAGTGCTGTTGCAGGTCTTTGTTCGTGAGGTGAAGAGAAAAGAAGCCCCGCGCTCGGCTACCCGGTTTCCCTTATCCGGGGTAAAGGGGGTCTCCAGCCCCCGTTTCTGGATATTTCTGGGTATTCTGGCGGTGTTTAACCTGGGTAGCATGCCCGCCAATTACTTTGTCATCATGAGGGCGCAGGACCTTAAGGCGCCCCTTCTCCAGGTGTTGTTGATGCTTGTCCTTTTCAATGCGGTCTATGCCGTGGCGGCTTTACCGCTGGGGATACTGTCGGACAGGCTGGGGAGAAGGCGGGTTCTCGCCCTGGGCTGGTTTATTTATGTGCTGGTCTATCTTGGGTTTGCCCTGTCATCAACTATCTGGCACGTTTGGCTGGCTTTTGCCTGCTTGGGGTTCTATTTTGCCATAGTGGAGGGAGTGTCGCGGGCTTTTGTGGCTGACCTGGTCCCGGCAGAATTAAGGGGGACAGCCTACGGGCTGTATTACTGTGTTGTTGGGATCTGTGTTTTGGCGGGTGGCGTGATTGGTGGTGTGGTGTGGGACGTGATTGGTCCGGCGGCTACTTTCTACTTCGGAGCCGGACCTGCCTTTCTGGCAATGATAGGTATTGTGACCCTTGTTAAAGAATAGGTGCGTTGCTGGCCAGATTGTGCGCTTCTTTATTTTCTTCGCTCGGAATGTGGGTGGTTGTGAAGCTTTTGAACTGCCTTTGTAGTTGCTGTACCCTCTGATATAGAGGCTTAAGAGAAGCATTTTTCACTCGATATTGTCCGTTGAGCTGCCTGACCAGCAATTCCGAATCCGAATATAAGTTGACCTGGCTTACCCCCAGCTGAATTGCCTTTTCCAAGGCGGCAATAACAGCTTTGTACTCTGCCTGGTTATTCGTTGAATAGCCAATGCTTTGGCAAATAGAGGCGATGAGCCTGCCTTGCTCGTCTTTTATGATAGCACCGATTTTGGCGGGACCCGGGTTAGGTGCGGCAGTGCCGTCAGTCTTTATTACCACTCTCTTTATCTTCATTTCACGCTAAAAAGAGGATACGTCCGCAGCTACTACACCGCACCAGACTACCGCTCCTTGCCCGCTGCAAGTCAGTAACCGGTAACGATATGCGGCAACCGCGGCATATCCCCTGCTCCACCCTGGCTACGGCTGTCCCTCGCTGTCTTTTGAGTTCGTGGTAGATTTCGGTCACCTGAGAGTCAATCTCTGTGGCAAGTAACTCTCGCTTATGCTTAAGGTCGGACATTATCGCCTTGAGCCGTTCCAGTTCAGCCGTTAGCTTTCGTTGCTGGCTCTGCCATTCAGCCTTAAGTCTCCTGAGCTCGCTATTGAGGTCAATTACGCTCTTGGTGGCTAATTCGACCTTCTCCATTATCTCCAGCGCCTGGTCTTCCAGCTTACGGCGCTTGGCTTTGAGGCTCTCAATCTCTTGCTGACGGCTGGTCAGTTCTTTGGGGTTGCGGAGCCTACCGCTATATAGCTCTTCTTCGGCGGTGGTGAGCTTACTCGTAACGTCCTCTATCTCCCACTCTATGGAGTGTTGCTGGTGCGTGAGCTCCTCCAGATGCTGGCGCTCTGAGGCTAGCCTGTTCTCAGTCTCAGCTACGGCTTTACTTTCTCCGAGCTGGCTGGCGATTTGATTCAGAGCTTGTTCCCTGAACTCGAGCTCCAGGTCAACCTCCTGTAGCTGGTAAAGTTGTCTGGCAACACTCATTTTCCCCCCAGTCTATTTTATCACGAACTTTTCCAGCCTGTAGCCTTTGGCTTGAAGCAGAGGAATAGATTTACTGTCTTGCTATTCACCTTTGTATTCCAGAAGCCCCCAAAATTGGTTATCGTTGCCAAACCTTGCTGACAACCTGATTTTACCCCTGGTTATGTCCGCGCTTCCTTGAAACATCTGTCCCTGTTTGCTGAGTTTCTTCCATACTGGAGATGGGCTATCCGCATTCAATATTACCGCCACTTCCTTTGCGCCGGGTACCATTATTTGGAAATACTGTGAAGTCCCGGCCGGTAGAGTTCTCGTCATTGGAGAATAGAGGTAAGCGCCTTTTATATTGAAAAGGTCAAAAATTGTGGGAAACTCAGCCTGGTTGGCTATATTCTGATTTGAGATTAACTTATATCTCAAAGCCTGATGATACTCTCCGGACTCGGTTTTCCACTTGGCATAGATTCTTAATTCGTAATCCCCGGCATAGGGGAACCGTACGTCAATTTGATAGGAACTGCCTTGCCTTTGCCAGAAAACCAGGGAGCGCTCCAGTTTGGTATTATTCTGGAAAATGTTTGCCCAAATCCGCACATCGGGCGGTGCCTGGGTATATATTGTCCCGGCACCATTGGTCACATTGTATACACCGTAATTATAGTTACCAAAGTTGAGGCCATATCTAAAATAACCCGGCATAGCCACCGGATATTGTGCCACTGTGGTTGCGGAAACGGGCGGTGTCAATAGCTGCCACGATACATCGTCCGGGTAATGGGTGTAAATAAACTGTTCAGGCGGTGTTAGGAACCAGAAATCATTAAAACTTCTCACGAAATACTTGTCATCTTCGGTATATCCGGCGCCCCAGGTTGAGTCAACCAACTGCCATTGACTGTTAATCTGGACGGCATTCCAGGCATGGTCTTTTTTATTTCCCTTCTCTGTAAAATCTGTTCTTGACCATCCTGAAATCTTGACCGCCTGAAGCCCGGCGTGCTGGCACATTTTCAGGAAGAGGTTGGAATACCCCTCACATACGGCGTTTCGGCGGGTAAACACTGCTTCTGCACTCTGGTCGGGACAATTTGGCGTTTTGTAGAGACCTGAGACGAATGTATACACATCGTAGTCAATGTTCTGAGCTATCCAGCGATAGATGACTCGTGCCTTTTCCATTTCGGTGTTACATGGTTGAACCAGGTAGTTCACCAGCGTCGGAAGCGAAGTCTCAACTGACTTGGGGGCGTTGACAGCGTGTTGGTCGATGGCGGCAAAATCTGCCAGTCTTATAGTCAGGGACAGCCCCTCGGTGGCACTGGCCCCGACACTGTCAACCACTTTGAAAACCGAGGTAAACGGTCCTCCGGCTTTAGCCGGGACCCCAGTAATCGCACCAGAAACAGGGTCGAGCACCAACCCTTGTGGTAGGTTCCCGGAGATGATAGACCAGGTATAGGGAGGTTTGCCGCCTGAAGCCTGGAGCACCTGATGATACGCCACATTCATTATGCCGCTGGCTAGAGAATCCGTGGAAATCACCAGTTCAGAAATGTAAATGGACATATCCTGTGTTGCCTCACCTGAGCTGCAGGTGAGCCTTATCACGAAGTCATATTTGCCTTCCATGGTTGGGGTACCCGTGATGGTCCCGCTTGAACTACTGAGCGATAGCCCTTCCGGTAGAACGCCGCTACTTAATGTCCATAAGTAAGGAGGGGTACCGCCGGAACCGGTCAGGACTCCCTCATAACTTACTCCCACCTCTCCATCGGGTAATGATGAGCTGGTGATAATCGGAAGATATGGGGCGGCTTTGGCGATATATGTATTGGTAAATTTATAGAGTTTAAAATTATCAAAGTTTACACTGGTGTTCGCCCCTGAAGCCATGAGTGAGATTCTACCGCTGGTTATTGAGTCATCCTCCAGCGTAGCCAGCCTTTGTCCGTTAACATAGACTTCTATCGTTTTCCCCAGGCAGGCAACCCTAAGGTTATTTTTGCTCCCGTCGGTCTTGATATAGCTTGATGGTGTTGAACGCTTTAAATAGGACCACTTACCTTGAAAGCGTTTCTGAACTGTATAGGAGTTACCGATAATACTGAATTCGTAAAAGTCACCGTTTTCGTTTCGTCGGAACAATATGCCGTATTGGCTTTTATCGGCTGAAGATAAGACCCTGGTATCTACTGCAACAACGAAGTTGTTTTGCTCGCCTACCGAACTGCTCCAGCGGGAATATATCATGCCCGGATTGCTGACCGAGATGTTGTACTCCCCATTTTGATATGAATAAGACACTTGCTTGTCGGAGGATTCCCCCCACCCGCTATCGGAATTGCTGAAGTCGTCTTCATATTTCAGTTGCAGAGAATCGGCGGTCATTTGGGGCAGAGGTGGGGGTGTTATTTCTTCAGGTGCGGATGTCGTTTCTGGCGTTGTGGGTGTTCTTTCTTGAGGTAATGGCGCCGTTTCTTGAGGCGCGGGGGTTGTTTTTTGTGTCTCCTTCAGTTCAGAAGGAGTACATCCACCCAGGGCTAAAGCAAACAATATAAGGCAAGTGCCCAGAATAGCTACTCTGAATTTTACATTTTTCATGTCTGTTACTCCCCGTTATTCTACCAGTTTCCATAATATTAAGCAACGGAGATTTCCGGTGCTAGTTTTAAAAATACGACAAAACCCTGTAGCTATAGTAGAACATATGTGCTAATATGATAGAGGTGCATAGTCGGAGGGAAACTATGAAGTTATTACGGGTAGCTGTGCAAAATCGGAGATGGGACCTGGCCGCCCATACCATTATTCTGGCCACTGTCAATGTTCTCGGAAATGGCGATAGACCACCGGCTAGCAAAAGAGTTTCAAATAGCCCTTCGCTCAGAGCTTCCGGTGTGAAGGGAGAGGCAACAATTGGGGAGAGAAGGCTTGAAAGGGAAAAGAGGTGCCCCAAAAGGTAATCAAAACGCCAGCAAACAGGGGTTCTATTCGAAGGTGCTCGATGAGGCAGAGCAACTGAACTTCGAACTGGCTACCGGCATTAAGGGCATTGACGATGAGATTGCCTTACTAAGGGTGAAGATAAGGTCTCTCCTTGAACGTGACCCGGAGAACCTGAGGCTTATTATGCAGGCTACCAATACCCTAGCCAGACTGGTCAGGACCAGGTATAACATCAGCAAAGAGGACAGGAAGGGGCTGAAGGAGGCAATAGGTAATGTCCTCAAAGACATTGCCCTCCCTCTTGGTATTAGCCTCGGAACCAGCCTTAAAAAGTAGCGAATCGGGGACCTGTCGCCCTGCCCCCTCTCCTTATCAAGGGGAAAAACAGGGGGATAGGGTTACTAGATACAGAATCTAAGGGGGGAGGTGCTATAACCATAAATAGGCTTCGCCCTTATCAGCGGGAAGTGGCTCGGGCGGTGCTGGAGAGCATTTTTGCTCGGAAGGGGCTGACCTTCTGTGTTGAAATGGCGCGGCAGGGAGGTAAGAACGAGCTATCAGCCCAGCTTGAGCTTTTACTGTTGACCCTCTACATGGCGAAGCCACAGAACCTGGTGAAGTGCTCGCCCACCTTCAAGCCGCAGACGGTTATCTCAATGACCAGGCTGAAAGACAGGCTAAATGATGCCGGTTTTGGCGGTATCTGGATGGCTGAGCTGGGCTATATCATCAGACTGGGGAATGCCAGAGCTATCTTCCTATCTGCCGACGAATCAGCCAATGTAGTGGGGCACACTGCCCATCTCCTCCTGGAAATAGATGAATCGCAGGATGTCAGCAAGGAGAAATATAACCAAAGATTTCAAGCCGATGGGAGCCACCACCAATGCTACTACGGTTCACTACGGTACTACCTGGGATGATTCTACCCTTTTAGAGGAGATAAAACAGACCAATTGCGAGCTGGAGAGGAAGGATGGTATCAAACGATGCTTCCGCTATGACTGGCAGGAGGTAGCCAAATACAACCCGGACTATCTCGCCTATGTTGAAAGGGAACGGGAGCGCCTGGGGGAGAACCACCCTCTTTTCTTAACCCAGTACTGTCTTATGCCTATTCGGGGTGGTGGGGGATTCCTTTCGCCTCAGCAGAGGGCTCAACTTCAGGGGGAGCATACCAGAAAACATCAGCCCGAGCCTAAAAAGGTCTATGTTGCCGGTATTGACCTGGCTGGCGAGGCTGAGGAAGAGGAAGGCGCCCGGCTAAAAGCCTTAAAACCGCGCCAGGATTCCACGGTGGTTACTATTGGTGAACTGGACTTTTCAACCCTCAATAGTGTTCAGAAACAGCCCGGAGTCAAGGTAGTTGAGCACTACTGGTGGACAGGCAGGAAGCATGCCGAACTTTACCAGCAATTAGTTGACATAACAAAAAACATCTGGCACTGCCGTCGGGTGGTGGTTGATGCTACCGGGGTTGGTCAGCCGGTAAGTTCCTTTCTCAGGCAGGCGCTGGGCTCATCCGTTATTCCCTTCACCTTCACCCAGCACTCAAAGTCGGTGCTGGGTTTCAACCTGTTAGCCGCCGTCAATTCGGGCAGATTAAAGATGTATGCCGGGGATGGCTCAGCCGAATATCAGGAATTCTGGCTCGAAGTAGATAGAGCTAAAAGCTACTATCGTCCCAGCCAGACGATGAATTTCTATGTTGACCCTTCTCAGGGACACGATGACTTCCTGATGAGTCTGGCACTCCTTGTTGAAGCCGCCAACCAGTACGAGCCAAGGGTGGGGTGGGGGAGAACCGTTTGACACTGCTCCCTTTGTAGCTATAATATGGGCTTAGCTGAAATTCTCTTCTCAGGAGTCCATGTTATGGTGAAGGCAAAAAAAGTAGCGGTTATCGGCTGGGGGAATATTGGTACCGGCGTGGTAGAAATTCTTTATCAAAAAGGAATCGCCGGTCTTAAGCTGGCTAAAGTCTGTGATATAGACCTTGAGAGAAAGCGCGCCGTTGTTCCGCCCGCAGGGTATCTCACCACTGATTGGAAACAGGTCATTACCGACCCGAAAATTGACATCGTCGTTGAGCTGATCGGGGGGATAGAGCCGGCCAAAAGCATTTTGTCTGAAGCCCTCAAGAAAGGCAAGGATGTAGTTACAGCCAACAAGAAGCTGCTGGCTCAAGAGGGGGAAAGCATTTTCCAACTGGTCTCAACTCTACACCGCCGGATTGGTTTCAGGGCGAGTTTTGTTGGTGGTCATTCGCTCATTCATGAGCTGGGGCAGGCAGGTACCGCGGCGAAAAAATTCAAGCGAATCTACGCCATTCTGAATGGCACCTGCAACTATATACTGTCCACCATGTCAAGGGAGGGGAAGGGATTTGATGAAGCACTTAGGGAAGCCCAGCAGAAAGGGTATGCTGAGGCTGACCCATCAGACGATATTGATGGGATTGATACCGCCAATAAGATTCGTATCCTCCTGAGCCTTATCAGCAATTCCTACCGCTCGGCGGGGACTTTTCCGGTTGAAGGTATCAGGGGTATTACTCTACAGGATATCCAGTATGCTGATGAACTGGGCTATTCGGTTAAGCTGGTTGGAGTGATTGAGCAAGAAGACGGTGTTTTCAATGTTGCCGTGCACCCGGCACTGGTGCCCAAGGTGTCTCTGTTGGGCTCTCTCGAGGGAGCTTACAACGGCATCGAGCTTGAGGACGAATATGGCATAGTCTCGGGCCTGGTGGCTCCGGGAGCTGGAACCTACCCCACAGCTGATGCGGTCATCAAAGACCTGTTAGATATAGCCGAGGGCAGGACACTACCCATGCCAAATTCGGCAGAGGCTCTTACCCTGGGTCCTGCTGAAGCTGTTGGGAGACGCTACTACCTGAGGTTTAGCGTGGTCGACCAGGCGGGCGTTCTGGCTCAGATTACTGACATCTTCTGGAAGTATAATATCAGCATCGCCGCAGTTATTCAAAAGGAATCAGCTTCCAAAGAGTTTGTGCCCGTGGTGATGACTACCTATCTGGCAAAAGAAGGAGACCTTCAGGCAGCGATAGAAAAGGTTGATAAACTTGAGGTAGTCAGAGCTAAGACTAAAATCATTCGTATCCTCAGCGCCAGCACCTAGACTGCTAATAATGGGCGGTCTTTCTCCAGAATTTCCCCCTCTTCCCTTGTGTAAGGAAGGTTTGGGAGACAGGTTACTAAACGGCTCTGGTTGACAGTTTACACTAAACCGTGTAGAATCTAGTCATGGGCAATCAGTATAAAGAAAACCGGAGGGAGTGGGACAGCGAGCGCATTCGGGCTTTGAGGCGCCACCTAGGTTTGACCCAGCGGGAACTGGCCGACAGGCTGGGAACGCGTCAGCAAACCATAAGCGAGTGGGAATTGGGCTTGTATCAACCTCGAGGTGCCTCGGCTACCCTTCTTTCCATTGTTGCGGAACGAGCCGGATTTAAGTATCGTGCCAGCCCTAGGAAAATCAAAAGACCTTAACGTATTAGCAACAAAAAATATAGCGGTCTAGTTGCGGAAGACCGCTTTTTTAAAACGGCTGACACACGATAACGTGTAAAATAGTACAGAGTCCAGGAGAGGCGAAGTCTGTTACCTATTTAAGGTTAGGGCAAATAGTCCCTCTATAATAGCCTGTGTACCCAGGGTATGTATAACGGTTGTCCTTTAAGCCAGCTTGAGGCTGGGGACTACATCTAGGTCCAGGCCATTGACCTTGCCAGCCAGGAAGCGAAAATAGCCACAGGCAGCAATCATGGCGGCATTGTCCGTACATAGCTCTAGCGGGGGAATCAGAACGGAGAGGGGAGAATCTTCTATCAGCCTCTGGCGGAGCCGTCTGTTGGCGGCGACTCCTCCCGCTAGCAGAATCTGTTCCACTTGGTATTCTCTGGCGACAGTCACGGTTTTGGTCACCAGAACGTCAATTATTGCCTCCTGAAAGCTGGCGGCGGCATCCGCCTTATTTGGTATCTTACTCTCTTCGAGCAGTCTTAGGAGGGCCGTTTTGATACCGCTGAAGCTGAAGTCGTTGGTTCCTTGCAGCCAGGCACGGGGTAGCTGGATTGAGTTAGTACCTGATTGGGCGGCTCGTTGAATGGCTGGACCACCGGGATAGCCCAATCCTAATATCCGGGCGGCTTTGTCAAAGGCTTCGCCGGCGGCGTCATCTCTTGTCCGTCCCAACAAGACATAGTCTCCATGTCCTTTCATTAGCACTAGGTCACTATGCCCCCCGGAGACAATGAGGCATACCAGGGGAAAGAGTGGTGCTGAAAGAGGACTGCTCTCGACCAGCCAGTTAGCGTAGATATGGCCCTCAAGGTGGTTAACCCCGGTAATAGGCAGACTGTGGGCTAAGGCTATTGCCTTAGCCACATTTACTCCAATCAGTAGTGAGCCAGCCAGACCGGGACCAATGGTAACCGCAATGCCGTCCAGGTCACTCCAGGTAACCTTAGCCTCAGTCATTGCCTTCTGGATAACAGGGATAATAGCCAGGATATGCTGGCGGGAGGCTACCTCGGGGACAATCCCGCCGTAGCGGGCATGGATTTCTACCTGTGAGGCAACCTGATTGGATAGGATTCTAACGCCGTCCTCGACCACCGCCGCCGCTGTCTCATCACAAGAAGTTTCAATACCCAGAATTTTCATATAGGTGGATTATAGCATAATATGTCTGCCCTGATAACTAGTCTCCTCTTTTGACACTGTCATAGCCGGTTGCTATGATGGAATTATGGTCAGAAGTGAGGTGACACTAGCTGGATGAGTAGTTTGTATTTAATACTATTCTTAATCTGCCTAGTGTTAGCAGCCTTTTTCTGTAGTGCGGAGACGGCTTTTATTGGTATACAAAGACTTCGTCTCCGGCACCTGCTGGATACCGGTCATCCCAACGCCAAAATAGTGGCTAAGATTGTGGAGAAGCCGGAGAAATTCCTAGCTACCGTTCTCATCGGGATTAATTTCTTTGAGACAGCTTTAGCCACTCTAGGGACAGTAATAGCTATATCATTATGGGGGGAGAACTTAGGGGCAGCCATAGCTACCATCGTAATCACAGCACTCACCTTAGTCGTGGTAGAGTTTCTGCCCAAGAGCATTGCTGCTCACTATGGAGAGAAAATAGCCCTAGCTTATGCCAGACCTATGATGCTTATCTCAACTATCTTTCATCCGTTTGTATACCTGCTGAACCATATTGGTATAAGGTCCACCAAGCTCTTTGGAGAAGGTGTCGAGTCGAAGCCGACGTTCAGCCATGAGGAGTTTCGCACCATGATTTCCGTAGGGCACCAAGAGGGAACGGTAGACGAAGAGGCGGCAGAGATGCTACACAAGGTTTTTGATTTCGGCAACCGGTCAGTGCGTGAGGTTATAGTGCCACGCACCGAGGTTGTATTTGTTGAGTATGGTTCCAAGTTAAGCGAGTTCCTCAGTCTCTATAAGGAGCATCCCCTCTCCCGCTACCCGGTGTATCAGGAGAAGAGAGATAACGTGGTTGGTACCCTCGCGATAAAGGACGTGCTTATGGCTCTGTCCAGTGGAACTGTCGATGATAATAGCGTTATTGATGAGCTTGTGCGTCCTGCCTATTTTACTCCTGAATCAAAGCCTCTGGATGAGCTTTTCGCTGAGATGAGGGTTAAAAACTACCATATGGCAGTGGTTGTTGATGAGTTCGGCGGCATAGCAGGCATAGTCACTCTCGACCAGCTAATCGAGGAAATTGTTGGTCCGATAGGGGACGAGATGGCGGCTGTAGAAAAGGAGTATGAGGTAATCAACGAGCACACCTTTCAAATCGATGGTGGTATGCGCATTGAGGAAGCTAATGAAGAGATGGGGCTAGGGTTGCCCGAAGGTGATTATGAAACTGTGGCCGGCTTTATCCTGCATCTTCTAGGGCGTATCCCCAGACTGAATGAGCAACTAAGGTATAAGGGCATGAAGATAGTGATAACTGAGATTCAGGGACTGAAGATTGAAAAGATTCTGGTGACCAAGGAAAGCCATGCAGCGTCTACGGGTTAGGTTCAGCCGGGGAGAGGAGATAAAGTTTATCTCCCACCTGGATATAATGCGGCTATGGGAGAGAGCACTTCACCGTGCCCAGATACCTCTAGCCTACTCAGCAGGATTTAGTCCTCACCCCCGCCTATCGCTGGCGGCGCCCCTTGCTATCGGGGTGACCAGTGAAGCGGAGTTAATGGATGTCTTTGTTACCAGGCTGGTCTCTCCGCATTGGTTTGCCAGTGCCGTCAGCCAACAGCTACCGCCGGGTATTGAAGTGCTGGGGGTGTATCAGATAGGGCTGAGTATGCCGTCTCTGCAATCTCAGGTTCGCTATGCTGAATATAGAGTTAAAGTGGCAACAACTGAAGGACCGGAAGATGTTGCCTCAGCACTGGCTAACTTGCTTTCAATTGAGCACCTGCCGTGGTCGCATCAGAGGGATACTGGCAGGCGAAGCTACGATTTGAGGGCTTTGATTGATGACTTATGGCTTGTTGATTGGTCTCACCCCTTTGGCACGATAGGGATGAGGTTACGTTGTGACAGTGGTGGTTCGGGGAGACCGGAGCAGGTGGCTCTGGCCCTGGGTTTTACTGATTACCCATCATCAATCCACCGCACCAGACTTATTCTAGAGTCCGGGAAGTAAGATAATGAAGGGATTAATCATAACTCTTATTGTAATTGTTGTGGTGATTGGCGTCGGCATCGGCGTTAGTGCGCGTCTCTACACTAGCCTCATTGACAGTATGGCTAAGGCTCGTGAGAGCGGCTTTCAAGAAGGGTATGCTCAAGGTTACGCAGACGGTTTCAAAGAGGGCAGTGAAGCTGGCTATCAGGAAGGGAGCCGGATTGGTTACACAAGAGATAGGGGGGCAGACAGCAGCGATATAGCTGGCTTTTACTTTCTCTATAACCCTACTTATGATGAGGTGCGACAGATCCTGGTTGAGGCTGGCGCGGGTTCGGCTAAAGAAATCCACGATTATGCTGAAAGTTACGGTATTCGAGCTGGATACGTCCGGTGTCCAATTGCGCGCCAGGCTCCCAAGGGAATGGTCTACCTCTACCAGCTGGTTGCCTTTGAGACGGTAGATAGGGGGCTTATTATTGTTGAGCCGTGGTCGCACCGAGAGGTAAAGGTAGAAGTCGGCAAAAGTTACAGCAAGCTGAATGGTTTCCCGGCTTCGCCCTATGATGATACTGTTACCAAAATGACAATCGTCTGGTAACTTTGAGGACAGGATACTACTGTGGCTGATTTAAAAGAATTCGGCATCGCTATAGGCAGGGTTATCCTCGGGATAATCGCCCTGCTAGGAGGGCTTATTGCCCTAGACATCTTTGTATATCTAGCCGCCATGGGTAGCACTTTTGATATTAAAGTCGCGTCTGCTTTTAGTGAGGGCTATAGCCAGGGTTATGCCCAGACCTATACTGTTGGTTACCAGGAAGCGCATGGCGAGGCATACGAGAAAGGGTATAAAAAAGCATATGAAATCAGTCTGATGAGTGGTTCCATGGAGGAAGTGGGTAGTTGGGTGGGGCTTCGTAACCCTACATATCAAGAGCTAAGAGAATTTCTGGCTGATGATAAAACAGATTCTAAGGCATATATTAATGGTGAATATGTCTGTTTTGATTTTGCTGCCGAGCTTAATAATAATGCTGAAGCCAGGGGCATCCGAGCGGCGTATGTTCGTCTTCGCTCAAAAGAATGGGCTCACGCTGTAGTTGCCTTTGAGACGGTAGACAGGGGACTTGTTTTTATCGAGCCACAGTCAGATACAGTGGTAGAGCTGGCTGTCGGTAGAATCTATCCCTGGTGGGAGGTTGGGGCGGTCAGTCCTCTCCACTCTGCGGAGTCTATAGAGGAAATCGAGATAATCTGGTAAACATTGAACCCTTATCGGAGCTAAATGGCGGTGGAAGGGCAAGGATACCAGCAACCATTAGAGTTGAGGGTGCTACGCTTTATCCAGGAAGAGCACCTGATAGGCGGTGGGCGTCAGCTGCTGGTTGCGGTATCCGGAGGCCCGGACTCAGTCTGCTTACTCTATGTCCTGGCAAAACTCCGGGGGGAACTGAACACGGGGCTGCATGTGGCTCATCTTAACCACCGGCTACGAGGTAGCGAGTCTGAGGCAGACGCCCAATACGTTTCTCGCCTCGCCCACCAGCTCGGTATCCCGGCGACTATAGAAGAGAGGGACGTCAGGGCTTATCAGGCCCGACGGCGTACTTCATTGGAGGAGGCAGCCCGCGAGGTGCGCTATACCTTTCTAGCTGAGGTAGCAAAGTCAATAGGGACTGACCGCGTGGCCGTAGGGCATACCACTGATGACCACGTAGAGACGATACTGATGCATCTAATCAGGGGGACAGGAACCAGAGGGCTACGTGGTTTGCAACCGGCCAGCTGGTGGCGGTCTAAAGAGAGTAGTCTCATGGTAGTAAGACCTTTGCTTCAGACAAGCCGGCAGGAAACTCAAGACTATTGCCACCAATATGGGCTTAACCCCCGGATTGATGCCTCCAACCTGTCGCTCTCACCATTAAGAAATAAAATCCGCCATCAGCTCCTGCCCCTGCTACGGAGCTATAACCCGCGGGTAACTGAAGCTCTGCTCCGGACGGCGCGTATTGCCGGTGATGACCTTGCTTGCCTGGACAAAGAGAGTGCCCGATTATGGGATAGTATTGCTCAAAGACAGGGAGGAACCATTATTCTGAACAAGGAGAGGTTTCTTGAGTTGCCCTCGGCTCGGCAGCGACACTTGCTGCGTCAGGCAATAGAAGAGCTATTGGGCAACCTCAGGGATATTGAGGCGCGCCATATTGAAGAAATAATGGCTGTCCTGGGCAAGCCAGCGGGGAAAAAGCTCAATCTACCCGGAGGCTTGGTCTTTCTCATAGAGTACAAACAATACCGACTGACTAAAGAATCTGTGGCTCTATCCCCGTTCCCCCCCATCAGTGATGAATTTGTCCTGACAATACCTGGTGAAACTTGGCTCCCTGGCTGGCGTGTCAAGGCAACCATCATAAAGCCGGAACAGATGAAGGACGAAGACAGTGGTTTTACCGCCTATCTCAATCTTGATGAGGTCGGCGATAGAGTGGTGGTGCGTTCTCGCCAGGCTGGCGATAGGTTTCAGCCTTTGGGTATGAGTCAGCCCAAAAAACTGGGGGAGTTTATGATCGATGCTAAAATCCCTCGCGCCTGGCGTCAGGGGGTTCCCATTGTCAGCTCACCCAAGCATATCCTGTGGGTTGTCGGCTGGCGCATAGATGACAGGGCAAAGGTAACCGAGAACACTAAACAGGTTCTTTGTCTGGAATTTCAGAAGGTTGCCGATAGTCCAACCGAGGCACCCAAGGTTCGGTATTAACCTCACCCCCCTTATTTTTTAAATATTCTCCAGATTCCGTGATAACTCCTGCCGCCGTTTACTTGTTTCTGGAGGATAGCCAACTTATACTCACTTTACGTGTTATTTGAGGGGTAAAAAGACTTAAGCCACGGTTGGCTACTTCAGCAAAAGCGGCATCTTTTCCGTTTGGTCAATATGATCCTCATATCACGGCGGTAAAACTTTCCCGGCACCCTCTAAAAGGTGACGGCAAGAGATAACAAGTAGTGCCGCCCATAGCCATAATAGAGGCACAGCAAAATAGAGGCTTTTACTCCCTGCTGAGACCAGAATATTGAGATTCATATCGACAAGAGCGTGAACGCCACCAGCAACGATACCACCGGTAATGCCGGCGGCTATGCCATAGTAGGGACTGCCCTTATCTGAACGCAAAACCTGCCAAAAGAGCCTGACACTGATGACAATAGCAGCAATAAGAGCAAGGATACCGAGAGCACCGGTATCGGAGTAAAACTGGAGGTACGCATTGTGAGGGCTCCTATACACAGTAGATGCAGCCGCTTCTGACCACCAACCACCGAGCCCCAGGCCAGTGAGAGGACGGTCTTTGAGTACGGCTATCATCATTTGCCATATCTCAAACCTGCTAAGTAGATTATTAAAGGGGAAGACCACTGCCATCCAGTGGCTTTCATGCCAGATAGACCATACGGCCCCGGCCACTGCCCCCACTCCCAGCGCTGCGCCCCAGAATAGTCTGGCGTTACGAAGCAGAAGCACGACCAATATCCCCGCTACAGTGGCAATCCAGCCGCTACCACTGGCACTCAACACAAGAACCAGTCCAAAAAGTAGGGCAAGAATGCCAGCACCCCATCTGACAGGTGTCCTTTGAAGGAAAATGGCAAGAGCCACTAGTCCCGGAATCACCACGGCGAAAGCACCCCCCAGCACATTCGGGTGTAGTTCCATGCCTATCGTCCAGGGCAGCGTCGACGCTAGCTTGTAAGCCCATGAGTTGAAAACAGTCTGCTTGTCTGAGCCACCCGCAAAGTTCCACACCGAAAGGAATAACAGAATAAGGCAAAGCAAAACTGAAATAAATGCCCAGTATCCTTGCCTGGCGGCGCTATTGTTGACCAACCCGTAATAGAACAGCACACAGGCCAGATAGGTATTCAAAAGGGTCAAGCCCAGTTGCTTGTCTGGGCTTATGAAGAAACCAAGCACTATCCCGGCTGTAGAGATGACGATGGGAATATCAAATGGGGTACGGCAGGTGGGGCGACCGGTAAGGTAATAGCGCAGTGGCAAAGGAATAAGGGCAATCAGCCAGCTTAACCACAAAGGCGGAGCTCCCACCAGAATAGATATAAAGATTGGGAAAGTAAAGAAAGGCTGTAGTAAAAGCAGGGCGCTGCCCAGTCCGGATAAAATCATTTTGGGCTTCACAGATTGCATTGTATATCGCCGAAATTGTCTTTTCAACCGTTGTTTAACTCTCCAGAACGGGGAAGACTGGGGGTCTGCTTAGAAAGTCAGGAATTGTGCCCCACAGTCAACGTTTTATTTATTATAATTGACAACTCAACCAGATAGGATTTACAATTCTACCTGCTGTATGGAAGCACACTCGAGATGAAACCTTGCCTAACATAGGATAAAAAGGCAATAACGGGACAGCCAAAGGCTGAATGGACAGTTGGCACACTTATTGACATTGGACGACCAATGGCCTATTATACTCCTATCTGAGACGAAGCAGTGCTTAGTGTAAAAGGGGCAATAGTGGAACGACTCAAAGAAAATGTAAAGGAACTGCATAAGCTTTTTGAGGGAGCCAGAATCAGCAAAGAGGGGAATATAGGGTTACTAAGCCGGTAGGCAATTGAGAAGAAAAATGCAGGTGGCTATATTGAGCGGCGGATTAGGAACGAGATTGGGCGATTTAACCAAGAATCGCCCAAAGTCATTGGTCAAAGTCCAGGGGAAGCCTTTCTTGGAATATCAGCTTGCGTTGCTCAAGCAAGCGGGGATAACGAATATAGTTCTCTGTACTGGCTACATGGGGGAGCAAATCAAAAGCCAATTCGGAAACGGAGGAAAGTGGGGCATCAATATTAAGTATAGCTCTGAGGATAAGCCCCTCGGCACTGCTGGAGCACTTAAGAAGGCTGAAGCCTTACTCGAGGACACGTTCTTTACTATGTACGGTGATTCGTATCTATTCCTGGACTTCAGCCATATTATGTCCTATTTTGAATCTCAAAAGAAGCTTGCCCTGATGACAGTTTATAAAAACTACGACCGTTACGATAGAAGCAATACAGTGGTCGAGGGGAACCTGGTGAAGAAATTCAGTAAGCAGGAAAAGACAAAGGATATGGTCTACATTGAATATGGGGCGAATATCTTCAGAAAAGAAGTCCTTGAGATGATTCCAGAAGACCAGTTTTACTCTCTGGACGAGCTGTTCCCCCGTTTGATAGAGATGGGAGAACTTCTCGCCTTTGAGGTTAAGGAACGATTTTATGAAATAGGCTCGCCTCAAGGTCTTAAGGAGTTTGAAGAGTACCTAAGGAGGGAGAAATGATACTCTCAAGGGCACCGACAAGAATAAGCCTTGGTGGTGGCGCCACTGACCTTAAATCTTACTACTCCAAATACGGCGGGTTTCTAATCGCCGGGGCGATAGACAAATACTGCACCATCCTGGCCAACCGGAGGTTTTACGATAGTATCCGTCTCAGCTATTCCCAACAGGAGGTCAAAGACAGGGTGGCTGATATAGAGCACCGCATTTTCCGGGCGGCGCTCGAGTTTACTGGCATCGAAAAGGGGATAGAACTTCACTCTACAGCGGATGTACCTGCAGGGTGTGGATTGGGCACTTCCTCCAGCTTCACCGTCGCCCTCCTCAATGCTCTTCATGCCTACAATAAGGACTTTGTCACCCAGAGGCAACTGGCTGAGGAGGCATGCCACATCGAGATAGACGTCCTTGGCGAGCCTATAGGTAAGCAAGACCAATTCATCGCCGCTTTTGGCGGTCTTACCTGCCTCACCTTTGAAAAAAATGGAGATGTTCTGGTGGAACCTCTCCGAATCTCCCGTGAGGCGTTCGACCGACTGGAAAGCAACATTCTCCTGTTCTTTACCGGCAAGGAGAGAAGTGCCTCCGAGATACTTTCGGAACAGGACGAAAAGTCCAAACAGGACGACCCAGAAATGGTTCAGAACCTTCATCAAATTAAGGAGATTGGTCTGGACACGAGGAAATATCTGGAAAGGGGAGAGGTGGACATGCTTGGGGAACTCCTTCATGCTCACTGGGAGATAAAGAAAAAGCGTTCCCGGAAGATGTCTGACCCCTTTATCGATGAATGCTATGAAGTTGCCAGGAAGAAGGGCGCAATAGGCGGGAAGCTAATCGGTGCTGGTGGCGGTGGATTCTTAATGTTCTACTGCGAGAATAACCATAAGCCCAATCTTATACAGACTATGCAGAAGATGGGTCTGAGGTGGGAGCGATTTCATTTTGACTTTGATGGTGCCAAGATACTGGTCAACACATAAATGGGGAGGCAAATGAAGAATAAAGACTTTATCCAGAATTACCTTTCGGAGACAAGGAAGATAACTGAAGCCATCTCGGTAGACGATATCGACAGAGCTATTGAGCTTCTTTTTGAAGCCTGGCAAAAGGGAAATCAGGTGTTTACCTGTGGTAATGGTGGCTCGGCATCAACGGCTACCCACTTTGCCTGCGACCTATCCAAGACAACGATTGTACCGGGTAAGAAAAGGTTCAAAGCCTATTGTCTTAACGATAACATCCCGCTCATGAGCGCACTTATAAACGACGAAGGTTTTGACAACCTTTTTTATGAGCAACTCAAAGACAGGTTCCAGGAGGGGGACGTTCTCATCTGTATCAGTGTTCACGGCGGGGCAGGCAAGGATAGAGCAGGATTGTGGTCGCAAAACCTGCTCAAGGCAATGAGATATGCCAGGGACATGGGAGGGAAGACCATCGGGCTTTCCGGCTTTGACGGCGGACCGATGAAGGAAATAGCTGATGCCTGCATTATGGTGCCGATAAATTCTACCCCTCAGGTGGAGTCGTTTCACCTGGCTCTGGAGCACTTAATTTGTAACTGTTTAAGGCAGAAGATAGAGGAAAGTTGAAGTGGTAACGAAGGCGGTATTCCTTGACAGGGATGGGGTAATAAATGAGCTTATCTATCACCCTGAACAGGGGATTATTGACTCCCCGTTCACCGTGGAGCAGTTCAGGCTGCTTCCCGGTGTCGGTCAAGCCATCAATGAGTTCCATGAAATGGGTTTTAAGGTAGTTCTGGTCTCAAATCAGCCCGGCATTGCCAAGGGGCATATGTCCCAGCAGACCTTCGATAAAATCAGGGAGAAAATGAGAGAGGAGCTGTCTAGGGATGGGGCTTTCCTTGATAGAGAATACTATTGCTTTCACCACCCTGAGGCAAAAATTGAGAAGTTTAGAGCGAAT
Source organism: Dehalococcoidales bacterium (assembly GCA_034432095.1). Classification (GTDB taxonomy): domain Bacteria; phylum Chloroflexota; class Dehalococcoidia; order Dehalococcoidales; family UBA2162; genus DAOUCV01. The sequence goes on along the minus strand of DAOUCV010000054.1, from coordinate 21,510 downwards.
TGTGATTGCAGAAAACCCGGACCCGGGTTACTTCTCCAAGCGGCAGAGGAGATGGAAATAGATTTACCCCACTCTTGGATGATAGGTGACGGACTCACAGACATTAAAGCAGGAAAGAATGCTGGAGTAAGAACCATACTTGTGGGCAGGATGAAGTGTGAGCTTTGCCGCCTGATGGATGAAGAGGATGCTCGACCCGACACTATCGCCCCAAATCTCAAGGAGGCAGCCCAATTTATTTCATGAAGTGAGGTTAGACATGGAGATTTTTATCGACTCAGCAAACGTCAAGGAGATTGAAAAATGGCTCAGGATGGGGGTACTCGATGGCGTTACCACCAATCCTTCAATCATGCTCAGGGATGGTGTTTACGATGCTGAAGCCGGGGCAAAGCAAATCGCCGCTCTGGTACAGCCAAGACCGGTTAGTGTTGAGGTAACTACCAATGACCTCGGTGAGATGCTAGACCAGGCTCAAAGGTTTGCCTCCTGGGCACCGAATATCGCTGTTAAGATACCGCAGATTAACCAGGAAGGTGTTCCCTGCTATGGCGTAATCAGGAAACTGGAGACAGAAGGGATAAAGGTAAACGCCACCGTAGCTATGTCTTTAGGGCAGGTGATACTGGCGGCAAAGGCAGGGGCAACCTATATAAGTGTGTTTGCCGGGAGGATAACCGATGAAGGCGGCAGTGCGACTGAGGTCATCAGGAACTCCGTGCAGTGGCTGGAGCGCTGGCGATTCAAGAGCCGGGTTATTGTTGGTAGCATCAGGTCAGTGGGTGATGTCCTGGCGGCCGCCATGGCTGGGGCGCACATTATCACCATCCCCCCACAGTTCTTAGACAAGATGGCTGACCACCAGTATAGCCGGGAGACGGTAAGGCAATTTGTCAGTGACGCCAAGAAGGCACTGGAGATGATGGAAAAGGTTAGGGGTAGTTAAGGCAATAGATGAATTGCCTCCTCAAGGTACAGACGGGATAAGCTGGTTGAAAAATGAACATAGTCCAGGTATCTGGCGGAGAAGTGAGAATACCACAGGAGAAGGGTGGGGGCGCCCAGGAATTTATCCTTGCTGTATCCAGATGCCTGTCCCAGATGGGGCATAATGTGGCTATTCTGGATAGAAAATACAGCAACGAAGAGCCAGATATCGAAGATATTGATGGCGTTAAGATTGTCAGGCTAAGAGCTGTAAAATTCAACCTCAGCGTGTTTGCCAAGCTCCCTAAACTGGCAGGGTTCTTCTCGAGGATTGAGGAGTTTCTGAATTACCTTGCTTTTTCTTTCTCAGTCAGAAGATACGTTTCAGGGAAAAAGGATACCGATGTTATCCATTCTCATTTCTCCGTTGTAGCCCTCGGCTTGACAGTATTAAGCAGACATTTAGGCGCCAAATGCATCTACTCCTGTCATTCTGCCCTCAGGTCGGCTGGTAAACTAAATCTATGGGAGAGGATTCGTCTTATCCCGGAGAATCTCGCTGTCAGGCGAGTTAAGAGGGTAATAGTAGATAATGAGTTAACAAAGGAAAAGCTTGTCCAAGCAGCCAATATTAAGCCTGAAAAAGTCAAAATTTTACCCTTCGGCGTGGATACAAGTGTCTTCAATCCTGCTGTTGATACGGCTGACATTAAGTGTAAGTATGGTTTAGATAGGGGAAGCGTCGTTTTGTTTGTGGGAAGAATCGCAGAACACAAAGGAGTGGAATATCTGATAAGAGCGGCCAACATCGTGGTGAATGAGTTGGGACATAAATATGTTCAATTTGTCTTGGTCGGACCTACCACATTCCGGCAGGGAACAGAAGACACCCGCTACTTAGCCATGATTTTGAAGCTCATAGAAGGATATGGCTTACAAGGTAATGTGAGATTAACCGGCGTTATCCCCCGTGATGATTTGATAAAGCTATACGGGGTATCTGATGTATTTGTGCTGCCCTCCATTGCTGAGATGGCACCGGCAGTTATGCGGGAAGCTATGGCCTGTGCCAGACCCGTAATTGGGACAAGGGTGGGTAATATCCCCGAGCTGGTTAAGGACGGACTAAATGGATTTGTTGTGGAGCCGGCAGATGAAAAAGAACTGGCTGAGAAAATAATATACCTGGTAGATAACCCGGCACAGGCAAAGATGATGGGAGAAAAAGGCAGAAAGATTATAGAAGAGCGTAGCTGGGAAAAGACAGCCGAAAAGTTGCTGCTGGTTTACGAGGAGATTAAGGCGACCTAAAACGGGAACTAGGGAAATAGAAATCTGAAAAGTTTCTTCAACTTTTCTCGGAGAGGTCATATGGACTGTGCGATATGTGGGCAAGAGATAGGTTCAAAACCTTTACATAAGCATAAGGGTTATAAGTTATACCACTGCCCAAGCTGTGATGTAATGTTCTGGTACCCAATGAGGAACCCGGGCGTAGAATGGTATGACGCTTCTTATCTTTATTGCGGCAGAAAGTTAGCTTGGCTTAAACCGAAAACAGTCAGCTGGAACCATGCCCAATTCCTCAAGGATATGCCAGCGAGGGGAGGCAAGCTCCTTGACATCGGCTGCGGCACGGGAGAGTTCCTTGCCATGGCACAGGACGCTGGTTATTCCGTGACCGGGATTGATTTCAGCCAGATGACCATAGAAATTGCCCGTTCACAGTTCGGACTGAAGGAGCTTTATCCATGCACTGTAGAGGAACTTGTAAGCCAGAAACCCAATGAGAAGTATGATGTGATAGTTTTCTTTGAGCTTTTGGAGCATGTTGATGATGTCCCCGGTTTTATGAGCTCGGTCAAGAGACTATTGGCGCCTGGAGGGTTCATCGCCCTCAGCGTGCCTAACCGGGATAGATGGAGGGTTAATCCGGTAGGGCTTTCGGTAAGAGAGTGGGACTACCCGCCAAATCATTTTACTTGCTGGAGCATCCCGGCTCTGGTAAATCTGTTTACCCGCCACGGTTTTTCCGTCCTCTCGGTGAAGGTTGAACCGCTTAAAGCTTTAGACAGGGATTGGAATGTCTTTGTCAGCATAAGGCTTGGTATCCAACCTTTGATTGAAACACTTATCGTGAGGCCTTTAAGCAATAGTGGCAGGTTTACAGTAGTAGGGCGGAAGCCAAGCTTTCTACACTCTTTAGTTAAGTTGGCGGCACACCTTTATCTCAGGGTTTTTCTTCCATTTTTGGGAATGCTAACCCTGCCATTACGAGTCCTATTCAAAAAACAGGGGAGCAGGCTCTACCTGCTTGCCCAGCTTAAGAACCGGGGCACGGAGGTTGAATGAAAGGGCAGGACAAGGCGACCGAAATCAGGGTAAGCAGCACAGTGCCCGGAGACGAGTGGCTGGACAACCCGAGGGGATACCATGCCAGGAGGGCGCACCTGGAATTGCTCCAACTCATCCCCTCGCCGGGTCAGCTTGTCCTTGATGCTGGATGTGGACCGGGGACCTACGGGATAATTCTAGCCGAGGAGGGGAATGAGGTTATCGGGGTTGATATATCCGCTGATTCAGTAAGAGTGGCTAAGGGGAGGGCAAGCAATAAAGGGGCGCGGTTTTTCCCTGTGGTCGGCGACCTGGAAAAGCTACCCTTTAAGGATAACAGTTTTGATGTTTGCTTCTGTGGCTGGAGCCTGCACCACTTCCCTGATATTAACACCGCTGTTGCTGAGTTCGCCAGAGTCATTAAGCCTGGAGGCAGACTCGCCCTAGCCGAGCCCAATGAGTCCGCTCTTTCCGTAAGGTTCAGCCGGTTTGTAGAGAATATGCCGCTGTTGCGGCGGTGGGTGTTAAACGCCGGCTGGGACTCTCCCAACAGGACTACCCATATTCATAGCGATTATACTGAAGCCCTGGAGCGGCAGGGATTCACCGATATTAAGGTCAGCTCATGTTTCCCTGGGGGGCTGCCACCCCTGCCGGCTAGGTCCCAGAAGGGGAGGTTAAGCTCGGTGAGCCGGCTACTCATCAATATTCTCTTCCGTTTGCGCCATCTTCTTTTTACTGGCGCTGTCAAGGCGCTACCCGGACCCCTAAATGGCGCCGATTTACTAATCACCGCCACTAAGAGAGGATAGTGAGCCGAACATTAGAGTTAGTGTTGCTTTGATGGTTGATAAAGTGTCTTCTGAGCTATCACTAGCGGCAAGAAGGTGTCGATTTGCTCTCTGGATTTTGCTATTGCTGCTCACCGCGGCAATCCTGCTCTTCCCCACCCATCTGCGCTATGAATACCATGCCGTCGAATCCCTCTACATTTTTGGCGATAGGCTGATACTTTTTGGGGTTCTATATTCAGTCTGGATGGCAGCACTGCTCGCCCTGTTGTTTCTCTTCAGGAGCAGGAGGGATGAATGGGAAAAACTAGCCCTCTTATGCGTGTTTACCATAGTATTTGTCAGCTTCTGGGTTCTGATAACGCCTCTGGGAAGATATGCCGATGAGGTTGATAATCTGGCGCATGTAAAATACCTTCAAGATGTAGCGGAAGTATTGCCTGACCATCCCAACTTTGGCTATTTTAGTTTTCCCGGTATCCATCTCACCGGTCTCGCTCTTACCCAGGTCTGCGGACTGGGGATTTTTGAAGCTAAAACCCTGTTCCTGGTCTTCATCTCTCTGCTATCCACAGTGCTGCTTTATCTTTTATGTCTGAAGTCCCTGGGCAGTCCCCGCCTTGCCTCTCTGGCGGTGCTGATAATGCTCCAGGGGAACATGCTTCTCTGCCGGCAGCCAACCTTCTGGCCGGGCGCTTTGTCATTGGTCTTTCTTTTCGTTCTGCTCATTTTATTAAATAAGCGGGTGGAGGCACCTTTTGGAGCTATAGCCAACAGGTTGCTCATAGTTATAGCCTTTGCCGCCCTCACCATAACCTACCTGCCAACACCGGTCTGTCTCATCTTTATTTTATTAGGGGTATTCGTGGTGCAAAGGATAGGCAGAAAGAGCCTGTTGGACTGGTCAATCATTACCCTGCCGGTAGTTATGGTTCTGGCTTGGGAAACCTACTGGGCTACGCGAATGTTTGAGGGCTTGGTTGGATGGGGAGAGAGTTTTGTCAAAGATTTAACATGGCAAGGACTGGCAGAACATCTCCTTTTCTTGAGAGTAACCGGAATTTATCTGGGAGAGTATCCTCCACTGTGGGCAAGCCTGACCCGCTCCTTCTGGCTACTGGTAACATATGTTGTCGGGGGTATCCTGGCAGTTGTCAACCTGACCAGGGTCAGGAAGTTGGGCTTGACCGAGACAATGGAAACCGCTGCGCTACTGGGGATTATTGTTTTTTACCTTATTGTCCAGCTACTTGCCCCTGGCGGCTCACAATACCACCGGCTTTTGATGTATGCCCACATTTTCACCGTTCCCATTGCCTTGGGGTTCTTATCCAAATGGTTTCAGCCGTCACGGCTAAGACATCTTGGCTTGGCTCTTGGGCTGGTTCTCCTTCTCGTTCTAGCCTTTCCCACCTTTCTCGCTCATCATGACCAGGTTTCTACGTATAAGGTCTACCGTTATGAGTATGCTGATGGTGAATTTTTGAGCTCTATCTACGGTAAAGGTGAAGGACTACTCGTTTATACTGCCGATATAACAGTCTGTGCATTGAGACACAGCATGCCCGAGGCGAGATACGCCGGAAGAAGTCCATATGAGGTTCTCGCTGATGAGGATGATTTCTGGCGCGCTATGAATAAAGTAGTGACCGGTTTTGAGAACTATAAAGGCACCAAGGTTTTTGTGTATTCAGAAAAGTTCACCTTTGCTGGTCAACGTGTATTCGCAATTGAGCCTACCGACCCGAAGTGGGCGGAGATGGAGCACAGGTTGGAAGAGAACTTTAACAAGATATATGATAATGGTCACAGCAAAATTTTCAGGTGAGGAAATAAATGAGGGTAGCTCTTTTAACGCCTGATGTCGACGATGCAAGTGGCACCAACCTGAATGCGGTTTCTCATGCCTCTGTTCTTACCGGCGCGGGACATAAGGTTACTATCTTTGCCTATATGGACGGGAGCCTCTGTGGAATGCCAGTGGAAGGACTCAAACAACCTGTCTGGCTGCCTCTCTGGGATAAACCATGGCGGTACCTTTTTGGTCTTCTCCCTCCCCCCTTGCATATCCCTCTCGTCCGCAGGTCTTTAAGCTCGCTGCGCAGCTTTGACGTAGTTATTACCTATGCTTACCCCTTAACCTGGCTAGGCTACTATGCTAAGAAAATTTATGGAGCAAAGTATATCTGGTATTCGGATGGAATGTTGTTACCCGAATTATATAGACTGCCTCATGAAAAGCTGTACTTTTGGTTGTTGAAAAGCCCGTTATTATGGAGGAATTCAGCTACCAATGCCGACCTGGTGGCGGTGGAAACCAATTTTTTGAGAGAAGAATTCAAACGCAGGTTTGGATTAGAGAGCATAGTCATTGGAAGTTTACTTGAGTCCTGCCTTTTTAATCCCGGCGCAGCGGGAGACGAGGTCCGCCGTGAATATAACCTTGGCGAAGCTCCACTTATATTATATGTGGATGCTATAGAACCTGATAAGAATGTGGAGATTCTGCTCCACTCATTTGAGCTGGTGAGAGAAAATGTACCTAACGCTAAATTGGTGTTAATCGGTAAACATAAATATGGGTCATACTGGAGACGAATTCAGAGGCTAAGTAATGCATCAGTCATCTTTATTCGCTATGTTCCCCACGCTAAACTGCCAGCATTCTATGCCGCCTCAACGCTATTTGCGACTTGTACCACCTGGGAGGAAGGGCTTAGTCACACGGCTATAGAAGCCCAGGCATGTGGGAAACCAGTAGTTGCGTTCAGGTTACCTGCACATGAAGAGGTGGTTAAAAACGGGGAAACCGGCATCCTTGTGGACAATATAGGCAATGCTGGAGAGTTTGCTTCGGCTTTGCTAACGCTATTAAAAGACCCCGCCTTGGCTGCTGATATGGGTCGTAAGGCTGCTGATTGGGCATCTTACCTAGCAGATAAAGGGAGGCGGGAGGTGCAAGAACTGCTAAACATAATCGAGCGGTAGATTGAATACTAGATATTCTGTTGAATCAAACTAAAATGCTCGTCTGGGTCAGGTGCTGTACAAAGGAAACATGCTGAAGAGGCGGTCAGTTCTTGTAATATTTCTCCTTCGGTGAATATGAGTCGCGAAAGATTAAACTGGGGATTTAGTAGAGAATATGTAAGTAGCACATGATTTTCAGGAAAGGGGAATTCAAACCTGTTTATGGTGATAAGTAGCCTAAGAGCCTCCGCAGGAGATAACTTTTCTACATGACTATTATTGCCTCTAGCCAGGATAAAAATATAGCGTGCTTTTGCCTTATCTTGTACCTGAGCTTGTGGAATAAGTGACTGAATGCCAAGGTAAGGCCATTTAAAAAATAAACCTGCTAGTGGAATTTTATCGGACAGGAAACATAGAGCCATCTCTCTTGGGAACGTTTTCTTTGTGTAATGACGCAACTTCGCCATTCTTTTTAATTCATGAGCAAGAGTGGAGATACCCGGGCAAGCATGCAGATAGCCATCTCTGTCAGCAATTACCAGGTCATCTCCCAAAAACTTAAATCCTCGTTTTATTGCCTCAATAAGTATAGTCGTTTTGCCCACACCTGGCGGCCCAAGCACTAGAATGCCATCATCACCACTAAAAGCCACGCTAAATATGGGCGCATAGTCTTGCATAATAAGGCTTGTCACTAAAATGTCTTGCAAGTGTATGCCCGGTGGACAGAAATCACCTATCCTGACCTTTCCGAATTTATAATAAGTCTTGTTAATGGTTACGATTGGATGTCCGTGAAGTTCCTTCACTTCCATTTTGGCTTTGATAGGGCCAAAAAGGGTACGCTCATAGTGTAGTGTATTCCCCCCGGGCTCGCCACGCATGTTACCAAATTCAACATCGGGGTATAGGCATCGGTGAGGCAGATCGTCAACCAAAAAGGTCACCCGAACTTCCGCAGGAGCTGGCGATTCGGCATACTGTTGTCGCCTAAGGTCAATGGGGAAAATACCCGGAACATTACCAACATTGCTGTAAATCTCAGCAATTCCCGGGGAGATGACGCATCTGTAGAGTGCTGCCAAGTCTGACTTCGCCTTTCCGTTTTTCCACTAGGCAATTTTAGCGCTGCAATTCAAAAGGGTAATCTTTGGGGAATTATACTCGCCTCTACAACCTTAGTCAATCCGTCCAGTTGCGACATTTATCTCTTGACAGCTCCAGAGGTAGTATCTATAATCTCGTTAGAACATAAGTTCTAAAGGAGGTGAATTGAATTGTGGAAAATTGACTCAGGGACAAAGACCGGCACTACCACGGCTTCCTATGCCGAGGCGTTAAACTGGCTATGCCACGAACTTGGCTCTAAGACCATACTGCTCAAAAATACACATGCCAGCAATTCACTGAAGTACAGGCTATTGGGCTACGTTACTGAAGGCGGTTTCTCTAAGGAGCTGGTGGCTGAGACTACTCTATTGGCTGGTGAGGTGGCTGAATTTGACTATGATAGGCAATGGCATAGACTGGTGCTTCAGGTTATCAATGGTAGCGGGCAGGCAACATACACTGTTAACTATGAAGGACAAGGAGCGTGACAATGGGGGATAGACATCATTCAGATAAAGGTGAGAAGATTGAGTGCCTTAGCTATGAGCCTGGGCTTCGGGACTCCGGAGACTTGGAAGCAGGCATTAAAACTATTACAGCTACCTCAGAGGCTTCGGGGCTTGGCAACGCTGATTACTCTAAGAGCCTGACACTGCCAAAGCCAGGTGATGCCCGGTTGCTCGTCAAGAGGATAGCTGCCCGGCTAGCGGTTACCATTGATACCATACCGACGGGGGATACTACACTTTATTGCCGGGTCTATGTTGACCAGCAGAACGCTGACAACAGGCTTTTCGATGTCAACTGGAACTCTACCGGGGCGAAGGTGGAGGCAGTGGACACCCACCCGGGCAATAAGCCCACCATTTTCAATCTGCTCAAAGATGGTGCTAGCCACAGCTTCTATTTCTTCTTCTGGAAAGCAGGCACCGGGGCGGGTATTGTGATTAGCCTTGTTCAACTCTGGGAAGCAGTGGGGAGCCAGTCTTTAGTATATGCCTATCCAGAAGCTCTAAGAATCAATCACAAGGGCTTTGTATCAATGTTCGTCATGCCCGCAAGAATCGGAACGGGAGCTTGCACTGCAAGGCTTGTCTTCCCCGAGACTACTACGTATATCTTCGAGAAGACCACCGAATTTGGTCTTGCCAGTGCTCTAATTTGCAACCATGCGTTGGCTCTTTCAGGCACGGTAGCTACAGACCTCAACTATATCAATATGATGAACATTGTCTTAAGGAGCGAGCAGTGAATCTAGTTGAGCTTTATGAACAGACTCCGGTAGAGAGACACTCAGACATTATAGTCTCAGATAATATGCTCTTCTTTGATAACGGAGAGTATATCATCCAGGGTGATGGGGAACTCAAGCTGGTGCGTGGTAATAAAGAGTTATTACAAAAATTAGACCAAATCAGAACAAAGCTGGGTATTGGCAAATAGATAATAAGACTACCTGTTCCGCATCACCTTGCTCTCCGTAAGCAAGCGGTAAACCTGCGCCATCTTTCTCTGACGGCTGGTCGCCTCAGAAGAAAGCTCGTGACAATCCACAACGCAACCACCCCTTGGCTTCCGAGCCAGGCAACTCCTGCTCCGTCGATGCCCATTCGGGGGAGCAGCAGATAACTCAGGGTTAAAGTGGCTATGGCTATGAAAACGCTCAACTTTATCAGCACTGCCATCTTCTTCTCGACTCTTTTCTTACCTATATAGATATAGTTTATCGCTATGGGCAAAGCAGAGAGAGTCAGAATGCGGAGCAACGTGGTGCCACTGTGAGAATAGGAGCTACCGAAAAGGAGGAGAAGCTTATCTGCGATGATTACTATTAGGATGACGGAAGGAATAATAATGAGGAAAGTTAGCTTCAAGGAGCGCCAGGTATCGGCATACAACCGTTGTTCGTCATAAGAGCCCTCGGCAAAGAGCGACATAGAAATGGAAAGAGGAATTACCCCCAGAAGGTTTCCAATTGACCAGGCAATATAGAAATAGGCATTAAGCTCGGCACCTAATATGTTCAATACCATAATAGGGAGAACAAAGTTAGGAAGCGACCAGAACAAGTTAACGAGGTAATTAGTAAAGGAGAAGTGCGCCATTTCACTTAGTATGCTTTTGCTGATAGTGGGGAAAGGACGGTAACCCGGCTGAATCCTTGGTAGGAAAAATAATGCGCTTATGGCAATTGATACTGCCTGGCAGACCCCCCAGGAGGCAAAAATGCCAAAGGAGTGGAAGAATGCTGCTAGCAAGACGGCTAGAGGGAGCCTGGATAGACCGAAGATTAGCCCCCTGGCCAGGCTAAAGCCAGCGCGGCGGTGGGCAATGCAGGTACTGTCTACCATTGTGGCTAGTGTGCTACAAACGGTGAAGACTAAGAAGGCGGCGAGGTAAATGGCATTTTGTCGCAGGAAGATAAGTGTCGGGGACCAGCTACTCAAGCCGGCAAGAAAGATGCCACCGGAGACGATGGAAGCCAGGCCAGCCATGGTCAAAGAGGTGTTGACCATGTAATTAGCATCCTTTGCTGAGCGAGGAAGAAATCTGATTAACCCGAAGTTAAGCCCCAGGGCAGAGAGTATTGCCAATAAGCCCATGGCAGCGATGGTGGCGGAAGCCAGCCCTACGTCCTCAGCATGATAGAACCTGGCGGCTATCATCCAGAAGACGAACCCGGTGGCAGGGAGTGCCAAGTAGTCGGCAGCCAGGTAAAAGGCATTTCGGTAAAGGGAGATGGCGATGAGTCGCTTCAGCCTTTCCTTAGAGGTGGCGGTTCCTACAACATCGCCAATAAATTTACTAAGGTGAGAGTTCAACAGCCTTATTAGCTGTATCAAGTTATGCTAGCTCCTTCATCATCATTCATACTCTGACTAAGCGGTTCTTCTCAGCCAAGCGAATAACTGCGTAAGCCGACTTCAGCGCCTCTAATCCAATCAGATTTTGAGCTTAGTCTGTTTAGGGAAATTTTTGCCCTTCGAGCTTTCTTTTCGTCCACGAATAGGTGTACCTGAGGCCCTCATCCAGGCTTACTTTAGGTTGCCAGTTCAATATAGCCTTAGCTTTGGTTATGTCCGCGGTTCGTGATAGTGGTCCTACAGGCTTGGTAGGGTCGTATGCTATTTTAATGTCCTTTCCTGAGAGGGCTATTACTTTCTCCGCAATAGTTCTGATGCTAACCGGTTTGCCTGAACCAATATTAACGATGACCGGAGGGTTGGATGCCCTGCTTTCAAGTCTTAGCAGTGCCTCCACACAATCTGAGACATAGAGGAAGTCCCGCGATTGCTCCCCATCACCCCAGACGATAAACTCCTCTTGGGGATAAAGAATTGCTTTGCGGATCAAGTCGGTGACTACGTGAGCTTTCTCGCCAAGGGGCTGATTTTCCCCATAGATAGTAAAAATGCGGGCTATTCCTACATCAATTTGTCTTATCCAGCCCAGCTGGATTTCGCCCATAAGCTTAGCCCAACCATAACCTCCATCAGGGGCAAAGTAATGAAGGTCATCTTCGGCAAAGGTTACATTAGGTGACTGCTGAAGGTCGATGGGATAGACCGAAACACTTGAGGCATATACTAACTTTCTCACCTTGCTCTTCAGGCACGCTTTAAACACATTGGCGTCGATAACGAGGTTTGTCTGCAGTGCTTCAAGTTCAGCCATCTCCGTGCTATGGAGATATTGTATGCCTCCTACCCGGGCGGCAAGGTGAAAAACTGTTTCTGCCCCTTCCATAACCTTTAGTGCCTGATTATAATCTGTCAGGTCAGTAGAAATGCCCCAACTTCCAGGTTCGAGGTCTGAGGGTTTGATGCCTAAATCTGAGAGGTTCTCAGTGCCAAGCCGCCAGAAATCGCTTGCCACGACAACCCTTCTGCCTGCATCTACAAGCCTTTTTACCAAGTGACTTCCTATGAAACCAGCCCCGCCGGTAACTACTGTTTTCAATTTTAACCCCTCCCTTACTTCATAGATAGCGGAAAGTGGAGATTATCTTCAGGTTTTAATTGGTTTCATTCCTTTCCCAGTAGTCTTCTTACCGTTATCCGCACTGCCTCATCTGAGGTATAGCTAGCCCTCCAGCCCAGTTTCTTCATCTTATCTACATTGAAATGGACCACAGGCACATCTCCAGGCCAACCCCGTCTACCGCCGGTGTACTTGAATTTAACATTCTCTAACCCCATTTCCTCGGTTACTATCTGGGCGACTCTGGTAATAGTGGTAAAAGACTCACAGCCCAGGTTGTAGACATCGCATTGACTATTTGAGTTTTGGAAGGCACAGACCATTCCATCAATACAGTCCTCCACCAGGAAAAACGGTTTCTCCTGCTTCCCGTCGCCCAGGATTTCCAATTCCTTTGGGTTCTTCTTCAGCTTCTGGATGAAGTCATAAATCACTCCGTGCCCCATTCTAGCCCCTACCACATTGGCGAACCTGAATATCCACGCTTTAAAGCCAAAGAGATGACAATAAGCACTGATAAGCCCCTCGCAGGCAAGTTTACCGGCACCATATAGGGAGATGGGTAGAAGCGGGCCAAAAGTTTCGCTTAGGGGTACGGGTGGTGCATCACCATAGACACAAGCACTGGAAGCAAAGAGGATTTTATCAATGGCATTTTGCCTCATTGCCTCAAGAACATTGTAGGTCGCTATAGTGCAGTTTTTCAGGTCAAGGTCAGTAACACTATTGCCCCCAGGTATATCGGTGTTAGCCCCCAGGTGCCAGACGACTTCATGTCCCTTCATCGCTTCTTTTAAGGTCCCGAAATCCAAGAGGTCACATTGCAGAAAACGAACACCATCTTTGCCTATGTGGTGCTCAATGTTCTGCTTCTTTCCCGAGACAAGGTTATCGTATACCGTAACCTCGTTATCTTGTGCCATTAACCTATCGACCAGATGACTGCCGATGAATCCAGCACCACCAGTGATAAATACTTTAGCCATTTTCATTCTCCTCAAATACCTTAAAAAATTTATTTAGGGAAATTTCGCAAGCAAATCAGTAAGCCTGAGCGCATCCATGATGTCCCCTAGTTCTACCACAAACGAGGATACACCCAGCCTATTCAAATAGGTAAGGTCATCTTCGGTGGGGATTGCGGTGAAGCTTAACTCAGTCGCGATTACTGTTCTCTTGGTCTTTGCAATCAACTCCTCACACTTAGACTGGTCAGGTTTCATATGGTACCCTCTTCTGTTGACTGGACCAGCTACATGGGTGATATCAAGAGACCATTTGTCTAACCTATCTAACAGAACTCCAATATTATTGGTCATCAATCCTGCTTCTACTTTATATCTGCTGCGGACGAAACGGGCAAAGAGCCTGAAGAACTCGCCATTATCATTGGCTAAGGCAAGGTCAGTTACTTGAGGATGCAGAAATACTACCCTCGCCGGGAACCTGCCGAAACTAGCCATCTCCATAGAAGCTAGAAGAAGGCTTGCATATCTGAAATCTCTCCTCAATATCTTGGGTAGGTACCTTACTCCAGTGTAGGCAATTCCAGGGAGGTGCGGTATCTTTATCCTTGTTAACTGTCTACGGGCAAATCCTACCATTCCATAATTTTGAATAGCCTTACTATACTGAGCGGCATCAAGCAGTATGGGGTATATCTCAACATCCATTACCCTGCTTGAATCTCCAAGTATCTCTAGCAACTGGTGATGGGAGGGACAAAGGAAAGTTTTAAGCCCTAGACTTTGCCACTGGGCCAGCAGTATCTTCACCTTATCCTCATTCTGGAAAACGCTGCGGTAGTACCTTGTATGGGCATTCGAAGTCCGGCTCACCCCAATTAGAGGCTCGGCACTCACGATCGCTTTCACATTATCTCCCCCGGCAGAGTTACAGCTTGATTGGCTTCCGCCGACCGATAAATCGCATCAAGCACCACCTGGACCCAGTAACCCTCTCTCCAGGTCACCTTAGGCTGTTTGTCAGCTCCAAGACAGGAGATGAAATCTTCGTCCTCTTGGCAGTATCCTTCTCCACCGAGATAAAACTTTGCTCTATCGGGTAATTCACTGATGTGGACCCTAGTAACACCTTCATCCTTAAGCTGAAGTACAGTTTCTTGGTTGGTTACGCGCAGTTCTCCCTCCGAGGCAATGACCAAAATATCAAGCTCCATATTATCATAACCAGGAGCACTCCAAGAAATGTCCATCGTTGCTCTGACTCCGCCATCCATTTCTAGTTCTATCCTCCCCGCGTCTTCAACTTCATTGCCGGAACTATAAGCGAGGCTGGCTTCGTGCACCCGCCTCACTGGTGAAAATAGCCACTGAAGGAGAAATATCAAATGTGAGCCGAGAGAGGTTACCGCACCACCACCAGCTGCCTCCTTCTTGTAAAACCACGACTTCTGCTTAGAAAATACGGCACTCTGATATGCTGAGGCTCTTATCTCTCTGACCTCACCCAGACTTGCTGACTGCAGGACTTCCTTCGCGTGACAAAAGGTGGGGACATAAGCCATCATAAATCCCACACCATGTTTTATGTCTTTCCTGTCTTTAACCAGTGCCATCATCTTATTGGCATTGGCTAAATTATTGGCGAGCGGCTTTTCCAAAAAGATACTGATTCCTCTTTCAATACAAGACTTTGCCACTATATAATTGGTTGAAGAAGGGACACAGGCGAAAACTCCGTCAAGTTTCTCTTTTCCTAGCATCTCTTCCAGCGAGTGATAAAATGGAGCCCGTATCCCCATTCCGTACAGATATTGTCTTAGGCTTTTATCCTTGTCCATTACGGCAGCGAGCTCCACATCAGGCAAAGCATTCAGGATAGCAGAATGGACTATCCCCATCTTACCCATTCCAACTACACCGACTCTTTTCATTTCTCTGCTACAACCTGAGTGAAAGTCTTCTTAAGCCCTTCTTGTAAAGTAAGCGGCATAAAGCCCAGGTCATCTTCGGCTTGTCTGGAATCATAAGTCCTCGGGTTGACCAGTCCCTTCAACGTATCTACGGTAACCGGAAACTTTTTGAAGAACATTGAAACAAAACGAACTCCCAGGAAAATTAGGAAATAGGGAATGCGAAGCTTTATCCTCTTGAGTCCCATAGCTTTGGCGATGGCATCCATCCATTGACTGTAGGTAATCTCCTCAGGACCGGAAAGGAAATACACGGTCTTCAGGTCGCTTCTTTCAAGGCAACTGGTTATCGCCTTCGTTACATCACCCACATATATTGGCTTCATTGGATACTTTCCCGAACCGACGATGGGGATGACCGGGAACTTTTTAATAAATTTTGCCATGCTACTAAACAAGCCCTTATCCCCCGGTCCGTAGACCAAAGAGGGCTTGATAATCGTGACGTTGAGACCTGAATCACGGAACAACTCCTCCACCTTTCGTTTTGTCCTAGCATAAGCCCCGGGGTTATCTGACTGTGTCCCCATATAGATAATCCTTGAGACCTGATTTATTTTACAGGCATCAATCACGTTCTGAGAACCCACAACATTGACTAAGAAGCTTTCTTCGTAGTCCGTCCCTTCTGAGGAGGTAATTGCCGCTAGATGAATGACGGTATCTACCCCTTTGCAGGCTTCTATAACAGAAAGCAAATCCGTAACATCGCCATACCGGACGTCAACCCCGAGGTTGTTTAGGTGTTCCACACTGCTGTTCTTCCTAGCCAGAACCGCAACCTTGTGTCCGGACCTGACAAGTTCATGCACTAGATGGCTTCCGATAAAACCGGTAGCGCCGGTGACGAGAATCTTCATGCCCTATGATACCATCTCAAACATTTGCGTTGAGGGGCGTGAAAAATAATAGCTAAGGGTAACGAAAGTTAAAGCTAATATAGTAACTGAGAGCTTATGCCAGGCAATAAGGGGATTTTTAAGAGCCTCCCCCGGTATACTTAGGAGTAGTTTAAGAATACGCCTCGATAGTCCTCTTTCCAAGGCAAACAGGTTTGAGTCCTTGGGGTACAGCTTCTTTAGCAGGCGTCTAGATACCCCGATGTGACGAGACCTTGCAGTGATGAATCCCCATGATAACCGATATTGATGCACTTTGTGCCAGACTCTGGCGCGGGGGTTGTAAAGTATCTGTTTCCCAGTCTTTGATTTCACTCTGAGCGAGAATTCCAGGTCCTCAGCCATTACTTTGTGATAGCCGAGTGTATTTAGAAACAGGCCAGCTGAGCTGAAAGCCTCTTTCTTAAAGGACATATTCCCTCCCCATGCGCTTCGGGCTACAGTTATCTTATCCCAGTCAGTCCATTCACTACAGCTAATGAGCCAATAAAGTTCCCGAGGAAGCCAGTTCATTGACTCATCCTCCCAGAGGGGAGAAGCTGAACCGGTAGCCCCAATAATAGAGTCATCTGAGTAGGTTCTGACCATCTCCTCCGCCCAATTAGGGAATAAAACAACATCATCATCGACAAAGGCAATAATCTGGCCCTTAGCCTCTTGAATGCCCAGGTTGCGTGCCGCAGACAGCCCGGGCTCACCGTGATTAAACACCACCTTCATATTGGGTATGCCCTTTTGCTCTCCATACGCTTTAACCTTCTCGTGTAGCTCCATGGAGCGCTCAGCCACAAAGATGGTCTCAATATTAGGATAGGTTTGACTCTTTATGCTGTCCAGAAGCTCATGAATGTCATTGAGCCTTTCCAGTGTGTATGAGGTGATGACTGTAGAGAGAAGGGGTTGCTCAGCCACAGAACCGCTCCCTTACTATGGTTTTGATGGCTTTAAAGCCTTGCCTCCAGCTTGGGGCTTTGCTGCTGCCCCCGAGCCTCCCCTCATCCAGATGCCCTACCTCTATCACCTTCAGCCCTGCTTTCGTCACCCTACTGTTAATAAAAGGTTCGTCTTCAAACCCATCTGGTGACCACAGATTTACCCGCTCCATCTCCTTTTTCCAGAAAGCGTTGTAGCCTGAACAGAGGTCACTATACCTTTTGCCAAAGAGAATATTAAATGTCATAGTAATGATCCAGTTGCCTAAAATTCGGTACCAAGGTTTGTTGCGAGGAAGTCCAAGAGCAAATCGCGAGCCTTTGGCAAAATCATAGCCATTAAGGAGCGGCTCGATAAACTTGGACATTTCCTCGGGGTTGGTGGTGCCATCAGCATCTAGCGCAACAATGATATCGCCACTGGCGTGCTTGAATCCATATCTAAGGGCATCACCCTTCCCTCTGGCTGGCTGATAAAGAATACGGATATCGGGGCGAAGTCTTTTGGCTATCTCTATTGTATTATCGCTGGAATGTCCATCCACCAGAAGGACCTCGTCCACCCATTCAGGTATCTTGGGTAGCACGTGAGGGAGACTTTTCTCCTCATTGAGGGTGCAAATAAGGGCTGTTATCCTTACTTTAGGGGTAGCTATCTCTGTGGGCTTCACCCTAGCCATCTTATCCAAGCTAACTCTAACAAATTGATGTTAATGCCGTCAACTGTCAGTTTTTATGTCTATTGACAATTTCTCGCAGGTAATATGTGTTCTGCTGACAACTCGCGACTGCTCCAGTCATGATGCTGCTCTTGCTATTGTACTTGTAGTGTTCTATTATATCAAAAATGAGTTTACCGGGGGCACGCTAGGGCTGTTGTGAATAGGTTCAACTTCAGTCTACGGTGCCCTTTTGTTCAGATGTAATTAGACTAGAAGGTGCTACAAGCTTTAGACTAGGCAGGTTGGTATACTCGCTAGCTAAAGTTAATACTTTAATGAGGATTACATGAGGATTAAGCTGGGAGCGGGGCTCTTACCATTGAACCTGTTAGTTATGGGGTTGGTTGCTGCTGTCATCCTTTCTCCGTCTAATATGCTGCGTACAATCCTAGGGATTCCGGCTGTACTCTTTTTCCCCGGATATGCGCTGATAATGGCATTGTTCCCAAGGAGGAGAGGAATGGGTGGCATTGAGAGAGTGGCATTCAGCTTGGGTATGAGCCTTGTCGTCGTGCCGCTTATTGGGCTTGTCCTTAACACTACTCCGTGGGGAATAAGACTGGAGCCTATAGTCTATTCCGTAGCCTCATTCATATTTATTATGTCGGTTATTGCCTGGTTCAGGCAAAAGAGGGTCCCGGAAGAGGAGAGGTTTAGAATTGAATTTCATCTTAGAGTGCCGGGCTGGAGTAGAAATGCCCTGGATAAGGCATTGTCTATCCTTTTAATGGTAGCCATATTAGGAGTATTGGGAACGCTGGGTTACGTCATAGCTAGCCCGAGGGTGGAGGAGGAATTTACCCTGTTTTATTTCTTGGGCCCGGGAGGCGAGGCTACAGCCTATCCCAAGGAGCTGAGCGTGGGAGAAGAGGGGAAGGTGGTGGTGGGCATTACTAATGAGGAGCGTGAGACAGTGAGCTATGAGATGGAAATAAGAATAGATGGTGTCAGGAATAGCGAGGTCAAAGGAATTACCCTGGAGCCCGGGCAGAAATGGGAAAATGAGGTCAGTTTTACACCCACGGTAGCTGGCGAGAAGCAGAAGGTGGAATTTTTGCTATACAAAAAGGGGGAGGTTACACCTTACTTAGAACCACTTCACCTGTGGATTGATGTTAGAGAGCAATGAGCTGTAAGTGTAACCGGTCTCAGGAACACCGATAAAGAGTGGCTATGTCCGAACATAGGAGACACGGGCTCCGGCGGTGGTGGCGCAGCCCCGGGCACCGTGTCTCATTTTAAAACTTGGCAAAGCAGGTAAAATCTGCTAAACTACCCCATTAAATCCCGATGCAGGAGGATAGCGGTAAATGACTGAGCAACAGGTGATAACTAGGGCGAGGAGGGAGGGAAGGAACATACTGACGGAAGTAGAGGCTAAGGAACTCCTCAAACAAGCCGGGATAAGTGTTGTTGATACCAGGCTAGCTACTTCAAGAGATGAAGCGCTATCAATAAGTAAGCAGCTCGGCTTCCCCGTAGTACTGAAGATAGCCTCACCAGATATTGTCCATAAGAGTGATGCCGGTGGCGTTAAGCTGAATTTGAGGACATCAAAACAGGTAGGCAAGGCCTACGATGATATTATGAGGGCAATCAAAAAGCGGTACCCTGAGGCAAAGATTCAGGGGGTATCAGTCCAGAAGATGGCTCGCCCTGGAGTAGAGGTAATCATTGGGATGTCCAAGGATGCCCAGTTTGGTCCGGTGCTCATGTTTGGTCTTGGCGGTATTCTGGTGGAAATCCTGAAAGATGTCTCCTTCAGAATTGTTCCGCTAGAAAGAAGAGACGCCAGAGAAATGATACGGGAAATAAAGGGCTATCCCTTGTTAGAGGGTTACCGAGGTCAGGAACCGGTAGATGTGAGCTATCTGGAAGAGCTAATACTTAGGGTTTCCAGTTTTGTGGAGCAGCACCCTGAGGTAGCCGAGCTCGACCTTAATCCTGTTTTTGCTTACAAAGATGGTGCTGTGGCGGTGGATGCCAGGGTAATACTTGAGGGAGCTAGCCAGTAGTGAACCTGAAGCTGATGCTTGAAGGAGTGGCGGGCAGGTACGGCAGGAAGACGGCTATCGTTTCGGGTGAGCGCAGGTTCTCCTATACCGATTTAGATGAAACATCAAATAAGCTAGCTAATGCCTTAATCAAAATGGGCGTAAAGAAGTGCGACCGGATAGCCGTGCTGCTATCCAATAGCCCTGAGTTTGTTATCACTTACTTTGGCATTGTCAAGACCGGGGCTATCGCTGTTCCCCTTGACCCTAAATATAAGGTTGGTGAGTTAATCGCTTTGTTTAATGATTGTCAACCGAAGGTTCTGATAGCGGAAAGTCCCGCACTGGAACCGCTGGTTCCAGTTCTGTCAAGATTTAAGTCTATTAAGCGTGTCATAGATTTGGATTCCAAGTGCAAAGGGCACTTTCTTAGTTATCAGGAGATTATGACGGTAAGCTCAGCGCGGCAGGTTGACTCAGAGCCAGCGCCTGAGGATATAGCTCTCATCCTTTATACCTCCGCTTCCTCTTTTCACCCCAGAGGAGTGATGTTATCCCACCGGAGCTTAGTGATGGAAGCAGTTATGTCCGGAGATGGCTATCAGCAGACTGATAGAGACATAATGATGCTGTTTGCCTTACCGGTATATCACGTATTTGGTTTGGTGGCGGCATTACTGGCTTCCATTAATAAAGGTAGCACCGTGGTAATAGTACCGGGGACGGGGTTATCCATTAATAGTTTTCTGGCAGCTATTGAAAAGGAAAGAGGTACCATGTGGCTGGGGGTGCCCTATATTTTTGCCCTGGCGGTGGATATGGCGGAGAAGGAGGGGATAAAGAATGACCTGAGTTCCCTCCGCTTGTGCGCCAGTGCTGGTGCGCCTCTTTCGGTTGACATAATACGGCGGTTTAAGCAACTCTACGGCTTTACAATTATGGATTGTTGGGGCTTAACCGAAGCGGTATGTCATGTTACCTGCGCACCCATTGATGGTAGCGAAAAGCTTGGCTCGGTGGGGAAAGCCCTGCCTGGGTGGGAGGTGAGGATAGTGGATGATAACGGTCGGGAGTTACCTGTCAATCAATCGGGTGAGATAATCGTCAGAGGACCGATAATGAAGGGATATTATAACAATCCTCGAGCTACCGCTGAGGTGATAAAGAACGGCTGGCTCTATACCGGAGATATTGGTATGCTCAATGAGAAGGGCAATCTGTTTCTTACTGGTCGGAAGAAAGAGACGATTATCGTCAAGGGCCAGAATGTTCTTCCCATTGATATTGAGGACGTGCTGTCTACCCACCCCAAGGTGGCTGAGGCGGCGGTGATAGGCATTCCTGATGGGCTTCGGGGCGAGGTGGTTGGGGCGGTTGTCGGTCTAAAGAAAGGGAAGACACTTACCGAGCAGGAGATTAAGCGGTTTTGCCTTGAACGCCTGGCCAGTTATAAGGTGCCCAAACAGATTATCTTTATGGATTCCCTGCCCAGAACTGCCAACGGGAAGATTGACAAAGCTAGTATTCGGAGTCATTTATCAATCCCTCCCCTTTTCCCGAGATAGCAATTTCGTAATAAAGGGAAACCTCTTTAAGCTGCCTCAGTGAATTAGCCTGTTTAAGTCTTTAGAACCCTTTCCCCTTTTCCCTTCGTACTTTTATCTAGCTGCTATCCTGGCGTTAATAGGGACGTTCAGAATCAAAGAATAGTTTTGTCAGCTTGCAATTATCACCAATAAACTGAAACTAAGGGGACTGCTGCCTTAGCCTGAGTTAGCAGACAGTAAATATATAGGGGGTGTTAGGAATTTTTGAAAATTAGACTGTCTACAGCTATCTAATTTTTCAAAATTGGACTCTTGGGAACTCGTTTAGCGGATAGGTAACCGACTTTACCATCCGGTTCTCCCAC
>DAOUCV010000053.1:0-23222 GCA_034432095.1 Dehalococcoidales bacterium | reverse complement strand
GGCAGGTAACAGCACAGGCTCCACAGCCCTTACAGAGCGCCTCGTTGACCCGGGCAACCTTTCTTTTTTCATCTATCTCTATCGCCCGGTAGGCACAGATAGAGACACACAGCCCGCAGGCATTACACACTTCTTCATCAATGAACGCCGTCGCTGCTTCAATTTCAACTGACCCTCGGCTTATCATCGCCAGTACCTTGGCGGCAGCGGCGGAAGCTTGAGCTACGGTATCCGGTATGTCCTTTGGACCCTGGCAGCAGCCAACAATGAAGACACCGTCCGTCATGGTGGCTACCGGGTCAAGCTTGAGATGTCTCTCCAGGAAAAAGCCATCGGGGTCACGGGAAATGGTAAATTTTCTCATCACCTCGGTAGAGTCTCTTCTTGGCACTAAGCCAGTGGCTAAGACTACCAAGTCAGCTTCTTCCTCAATTAACTCTCCCATCAGGGTATCTTCAGCCCGTACCACCAGTTTATCGCCACGCTTATATATTTCCGAGACGCTACCCCGGCGGTAGAGTACCCCCTCCTTTTGCACCCGCTCATAGAATTGCTCGTATCCCTTACCAAATGCCCTGATATCCATATAAAAGACGGTCACCCTGGCATCGGGGATTTTGTCTTTTATCTGGTGGGCGTGCTTTGCCGTATACATACAGCAGACACGGGAGCAGTACTCATTACCGATACTCTTATCCCGGGAGCCAACGCACTGGATGAAGACCACGTTCTTGGGCACTTTCCCACCTATTTCAACGACCCCCTGGGTAGGACCAGCCGCCGACAGTAACCTCTCCAGTTCCAGACCGGTGATAACGTTAGGATAGGTACCATAGCCATACTCTGGCTTGAGTCTAGCATCAAAGGGGTCATAACCGGTAGCAACCACTATGGAACCAACTTCTACTTCAACTATCTTGTCTTTTTGCTCAAAATCAATCGCCTTGGCTTCACAGAACTTCTCACAGGCCCGGCAGGTGCCTTTCAGAAAGTAGGCACAGTGTTCCTTATCAATAACGGGAATGTTAGGCACCGCCTGGGGGAAGGGAGTATAGATAGCCTTCCTCTTGCCCAGTCCCAGATTAAACTCGCTATCCACCTTCCACGGGCATTTCTCCTGGCACAAGCCACAGCCAGTGCACCTCTCCTCATCCACATAGCGTGCCTTCTTCCTGATTTTGACCTTAAAATTGCCGATATACCCTGAGACCTCTTCCACCTCACTATAGGCCATAAGCTCAATAAAGGGATGCGAGCCGACCTGCGTCATCTTGGGGGTGAGAATGCAGGACGAGCAATCCAGCGTGGGGAATGTCTTGTCCAGTTGGATCATGTGCCCCCCGATTGAAGGCTCCCTCTCCACGAGATAGACCCTGTGTTTGGACTCGGCAATGTCTAAAGCTGCCTGGGTGCCAGCAATACCGGCACCAACGACCAGGGTATTGGGATTAACCGGTATCTCCCTGACCTCTAATGGCTGATGGTGGTAGACACTTCTGACAGCCGCCTTTACTAATGCCTTAGCTTTCTCGGTAGCCTGCTGACTATCGCTGTGAACCCAGCTACAGTGCTCCCTGATGTTGGCCATCTCAAAGAGATAGGGATTCAGCCCCGCCTCCTGACAGACTCTACGGAAGGTAACCTCATGCATCCGCGGTGAGCAGGAAGCAACAACAACCCGGTTAAGCCCCAGTTCCTTGACGTCATTCTTGATAAGTGCCTGCCCTGGCTCAGAGCACATGAACTGGTAATCACGGGCGACCACTACCGAGTCCAGCGTCTTAGCATATTCAACGACTGCTTTTATATCAACGGTGCCGGCAATATTTGAACCGCAATGGCACACATATACTCCGATTTTTCTTTCCATTTCCAAAAGCACCACTTTGTCCTGGAGTCCCCTTGACGCGAGAACTATTGCTAAATTGCCGTTGATACTAGCTCCATTATGTCCTTGACCTCAATTCTGTCTCCGTAACCGGTAGTTTTGGCGGCATCTTCCAGATTCAGGAGACAGAAAGGGCAGGCAGTGGCTAGTATCTCGGCCCCGCTATCTACCGCCTGCCTTATTCTCATTTCGGCTAACCGTTCTCCTGAATCAGAAGCCTCCACCCACATCCGCCCTCCGCCTCCCTCACAACACAGGCTTCTTTCCCGCGAGCGGTCAAGCTCAACAAAGGTTACCCCCGGGATAGCACTGATTATGCTTCGCGGTTCATCAAAGACCTTATTCTGCTTCCCCAGAAAACAGGGGTCGTGATAGGTAATCACCTTCCTTATCTCACCAGAAAAGGTCAGTCTCCCCTGTTTAATGAGGTCAGCGACAAATTGGGTATAGTGTTTAACCTCAAGGCTGGGGTCCCGGTACTCATTCTTGAAGACATTATAGCCGTGAGGACAGATAGTTACTATCTGACGTATGCCATAGCTGTGCAGCAGGTTCAAATTATCCTCGACCAGCATCTCAAACAGTCCCGCTTCCCCTATCCGACGCGCCTCGCTGCCGCAGCAGCTCTCCTCGTTCCCCAGGGTCCCGAAATCAACTCCAGCCCTGGAAAGGGTGTTAACCAGCGCCTTAGCCACCTCCTGTACCCTGGGGTCATAGGAAGCGGCACAGCCAATGAAGCAGAGTACATCCGCCTTGTCTCCTTTACTGACGTCTTTGATTGCTAGACCGTTCGCCCATTCCGACCTCTTGCTTCTGATTCTGCCCCAGGGATTACCGTGTTTAAACACCCCCTCAAGGGCATCCCTTGCCGTTACCGGGATATTTCCCTGTTCAACAAGGGCTGCCCGGATACCAATGACTAGTTCATGAGGTTTTATTCCCCGCGGACAGCGAAGGGTACAGGTCGAGCAAGTAGTGCAGTCCCAGAGCTCTCTCTGTTCATAGATTTTGTTCAGTCTATCGACAATAACTTCTCGGATTAACCTCCTGATGTTAAGAGCGCTTTTTAGAGATACAGGGCAGCCGGCGGTGCAACGACCGCACTGGATACAGCCCAATAATTCATACTTCTCACCAATGCTTTGTTGTGCGTTGCTCATTTCTACTCTAGCTTGCCCAGCAGGGCTCTGGCAATAGTATTTTTGTGGATTTCCCGGGTCCCCTCAACAAGTTCAAACTGCCTTGCGTCACGATAGAAACGTTCCACCTCATTCTCAAGCATATAGCCATGACCACCGAGGATTTCGATAGCCTCATCAGCCACCTCAACAGATACCCTTGCCGGGTACCATTTCGCCATTGAGGAGAGCTGGGGCTCGATCTTATTCTCCCGGTCATACTGCGCGGCTGCCTTATAGACGAGAAGCCTGGCAACTTCTATCTTGGTAGCCATATCTGCCAGCTTGTGTGAGATTGCCTGAAATGCGCCTATCTTGCGCCCAAAAGCCTCTCTGGTTTTGGCATAAGCCAAAGCCCTCTCAAAGGCGCCCTGAGCTGTCCCCACACTGCAAGCTCCTATCTCCACCCTGAAAGCGTCAAGAAAGTCTATGGCCTGGTAAAAACCCCGGTTTTCTTCTCCCACCAGGTTCTCTTGGGGAACTCTCACATTGGCAAAGGAGACCTCAGTGGTAGCCGACGACTTCCACCCCATTTTGGTAAATTCGGTGATACTCACACCTTTCTGCTCAGCCAGCTTCTCAATAATGATTGTACTCTGCCCCCGGTAGGGAGGCTTGACTTCGGGGTCTGTCTGACAGAGCACGATGACAAACCTGGCGATATCAGCGTGAGTGATAAAGGTCTTGGTGCCATTGATGATATAGTCGGTGCCCTCCTTTACCGCAGTGGTAGAGAGAGGGGAAGTGACCAGGTCGCTCCCCCGGTCTGGTTCGGTAAAGGCGCCAGCAAACGGCAGCCCTTCACCACTACACACTAGAGGAAGGTACTTCCTCTTTTGCTCTTCACTCCCTGACCTTAGCACGAGTTTAGCGGCAAATTGACAGGTGCCAACACTCACACCGACCCCAGCACCAACCCGGCAAAACTCCTCCAGCACTAGAGCTTTTTCCAGAAGTCCGTACCCCTGCCCCCCGTATTCCTCAGGAAAATCTATGCCAATAAATCCCAGCCTGCAGGCCTTTTGTAGTAATTCCCAGGGGAATTTGTGATTCAGCTCAAGGTCAAGCATATAGTCTTTATCAAACTCAGCTTCAGCAAATTCCCTGGCTGCTTTCTGAATATCCCTTTGCTCCTTGCTAAGTTCAAAGTCCATTAGCTCACCCGCCTTTCAATTGTGTTACCTTTTCTTTTAACAACGGAACCACCTTAAACAGGTCACCTACAATACCATAATCAGCTACCCTGAAGATAGGGGCTTTCGGGTCTTTGTTTATGGCGATGATAGTGCCTCCTTTTATCCCGGCCACGTGCTGGAAGGCACCACTAATCCCGATGGCAATATAGACCTTCGGCTTGACCGTCTTACCCGAAGTCCCCACCTGTCTATCTTTGGGCAGCCATCTCTTATCCACCACCGGTCTGGAACAGGCTAGAGTCCCGCCTAAGGCTTCCGCAAGCTCAGCCACTAAGGGTATATTCTTATGCTCACCAATACCTTGACCTACCGATACCAGGATATCAGCTTTTGTTATATCAACCTCGCCTACAGCCGCCTCGATATATTCGATAAAGCTTTTGTGCTCTGCCTCTCCAACGGCAAGGGTTAAACTTCTTAATTCTCCACGCCGGACTTCGTTTCCCTCTATGGGGAAGGAGCCAGCGCGTACCGTCAGCAGGTATTGCTTCGCCCCAGGAAAGGAAACCTTGGCATTCACCTTACCCCCATACATCTGCCTAATGACGGTCAGTTCCCCGTTTTCCAGACACAGGTCTATACAGTCGGTAGACAGGGGTATTCCCAATTCAGTAGCTAGACTGGGGGCCAAGTCCATGCCCATACTGGTGTGCCCGATAAGCGTAAGCTCTGGCTTATATTCGCTGACCAGGTGGGATAACACCCTTTGATAAATTTCACTATTGAAATTCTCTAGCTTCTCGTTCTCAACCAGCAGTACCTGGTCAGCCCTTTGAGCTAGCTGCTCAGCCAGGTCTTTCACCCCGTAGCCCAGCAGCACGGCGACTAGCTCAGCGCCCGAGGTGGTAGCAAGCTCCCTCCCTTTGTTTAGCATCTCCCAGGTGATGTCTCTAAAGCTTCCTTTTCTGTGTTCGGCAAGAACGAAAATTTTCTCCACTCTAGGCTAGTCCTCCTTTCTCTTTGAGGATTTGGGCCAGCTTTGTAGCTACCTCTTCGGGACTACCCTCCAGGATCTCAGCCTGCCTGGTCACCGGGGGAAGGAACAACCTCTCTATCCTTGTTGCCGAGCCAGTCTTGCCAACCCGGTCTTCCGTTAAAGAGAGTTCCTTTAGACCCAATGTCCTTATTTCCTTTTTTGCTGCCTTCCTTACCCCCATAATGCTAACGTATCTGGGCTCGTTAATCCCTGTCTGAATGGTTAATACCGCCGGAAGCTTTACCTCAACCACCTCGACCAGCCCCCCTTCCAGCTCCCGGTGCACTCTCGCCTTCCCATTTATGACCTCAATATGGGTCACCAAAGTAGCATGGGGTATACCGAGCAGTTGTGCAAGTGTCGGTCCTACCTGGGCATAGCCATCGTCACTCGCCTGGGCACCGGTCAATATCAGGCCAAATTTCAGCCCTTTGATCACTTGGTATAGAATTCTGGCAATGGTGGCACCGTCCGAGCCTTCAAAGGCTCTGTCCGTTAGTCTGATGGCATAGTCAGCGCCAGTAGCAAAGCACCTCCTCAAGGTGTCCTCCGCCTCCTCAGCACCTAAAGTCACCACAGTTACCGAACCCCCGAGTTTTTCTTTCAAGAGCACCGCTTCCTCTACCGCATATTTATCCCATTCGTTAATGTCAAAGACCAAATCCTTTTGCTCTATCGTTTGCCCTTCTTTGGCGATGACAACCTCTGCTTCACTAGTATCGGGAACTCTTTTGACACACACTACTATGTCCATTTAGCTCCTCTCCAGAGATAAGTTACTTTCGAAAACCTTGGTAGTCCCTGTACTTAAGACCTCCCAACTCGTAAGAGCATTCTATTTTAGACTGAACGGGGAAGCTTGTCAAAAACTGGGCGGCGCGGTTGCCCACGTTCTTTACGGAGTGCGGCTCCTGCACAGTTTTCAACCGGCAGTGCGGGCACTATTTACATTTGAGCTTTTTCATTGCTAATATTATGATACTTATACTTAAGATAGTCATAGACAGAAATTATTAAATTTAAGCGTCACAAAATGGCTTCAAATCTCACCGAAGAACAGGAGATGCTGAGAGCTTCGGCTCGCGAGTTCTTGGAGAAGGAATGCCCCGAAAGCGTTGTCAGGGAGATAGAGGCGAGCGACCTGGGCTATTCTCCAGACCTGTGGAAGAAAATTGCCGACCTGGGCTGGCTGGGACTTGTCTACCCGGAACAGTACGGTGGTGCCGGAATGAACATCGTTGACCTTACCATCCTCTATGAGGAGTTCGGTCGGGCGATGTTCCCCAGCCCGTACCTCTCCACAATAGTGCTCAGCGGCTTAGCGATTCTTGAAGCCGGTAATGACAGGCAAAAATCTGAGATGCTGCCCAGGATAATCAGGGGGGAGACCATCATCGCCCTGGCTCTGAGCGAGCCGGGCTCAAGCCCGGAAGGTATGGTCTGGAATCCTGAGGATGTGACCATTTCAGCTACTCCCGACGACGATGACTACCGACTCGATGGCGCCAACCTTTTTGTCCACGATGCCAACATTGCCAGCTTTCTCCTGGTTCCCGCCAGAACGAGGGTCAGCAGTCGTCCTGAGGATGGTATAACGCTGTTTCTCGTTAATGCCAGGAGCCCGGGCATTAGCGTGACACGGCTGGCGACCAGTTCTGGTGACAACCAGTGTGAGGTTATTTTTAACAAGGTTTGTGTCCCGAAGGAAGATATTGTTGGCGAGCTGAACGGCGGCTGGGCACCACTGTCACGGTCAATGCAGGTCGGGGTTGTCCTGCTGTCCGCTCAGATGCTCGGAGCGGGAGAGCGGCTGCTTGAGCTTTCGGTGGAAGACTATGAAACCCGAATCCAGTCCGATATGCCCGGTGAAGTCAGACAGTACAACGAGGAATACCTTGCCCACCTGCGGCACGACATTGACGGTTGCCGATGTGCAATCTATCAGGCCGCCAGAAAGCTAGCCAATGGCGAGCCGTTTGACTTTGAAATGAGCGTGGTCAAAGGCTGGAGCAGTTATGCTTCCCGTTGAACGTCCTGATGTACCCTCTTGGCGGTCATAAGAAAGAGCGGCAGAGAGTACTTCGCTGAAATCGGGAAGAGAGAGCGGGAGAGGAAACGCTCTCTGGGCATAATCTCGGAAAGAATGTAATACACAGATGGGTCGGTGCCAAACCCCGGATGAAGTTGAACGGCTCTTTTTTCGCGGATTAACTTGGATACCTCGCTATCAGGGTCGTCGAGGTCACCAAAGAACCTGGCTTTCGCCGGGCAAATGTTGACGCAGGCTGGAGTCGCTTCCCAGTCTACCCCTGGTTTCAGCCCCCTCCTGGTGCCCTCGTCAATTCTGTCCACGCAGAAGTCGCACTTCAGGACTACATCATTTCGAAGAGGGTACAGCTTCTCTCCGAGTTTTTCGTACTCGGTCAAACCCTGACCGGGGAAGTATTCCTTCCTGTCAGAATAAAATGAACGCATCTGATAAGGGCAGGCATCCACACAATACCGGCAGCCGATACACCTATCCTGGTCAACCCAGACTATTCCGTCCTCGCGTTTCTGTGTAGCATTGGTCGGGCATGCTTCCACGCAGGCTGGTTCTTTACAGTGATTGCACAACACTGGATACACGTGCTTTATAATGTTGGGATAGGTACCGGTCTCTGAAATCATTAGCTTCCCCCATGTCATACCCGGGGGCAGGAAATGTTCCTGCTTGCACTTCACGACGCAGCCGTAACACCCGACACACTTATTCAGGTTTATTACCATGCCATATCTCACTTTGCCCTCTCCACCTTATATGCTTTAACCTTCACACAAATTTCAAAAGCGCCGCAGATGGGGTCAATGTGTTTGTGGTCAGCCGGCAATAGCTCGTTGAAGTTCACGCCCTTACCCCTGGCAATTGGTCTTCCCTTAGCCCAGCCGCCCAGACCAACTACCGCTACCGCCTGACGGTGTACGAATCGGGATAATTTCACACGTCCGGTCACCCTGTCCCCCCGGAAATTCTCCAGACAGACTGTATCCCCATCAATGATGCCCCTTTCCTTACCCGCCTCCTCATGCATTACTATGTTATAGGTGTAGGGGTTGGTCTGACTCAGCTCGTCTACCCAGGGATTCTCGGCTGAAAATCGCTGAGTGTGCAAAACATCCCGGATAGAGATAGCCACCAGGTCAAACTCCGAGTCAGGGGCGACATCGGTATAAAAGGCTGCCGGAAAATAGCTGATAAGGGCAGTATACTGCTCCCAGTCCGCATGGACCCCGATTTTTTCTGCCCTCTTCCGTACCTCCTCCCGGTCCTGTTCGTGAATCTCATAGTAGATGGGTATCCGGGCATCAACATAATATCTCCAGTAGCATTCTTCAGGCTTCTTTTCCCAGCTCATCATCCCGTGTTCCATAAACCATTCTATGCCACGCGCTTCACCGAAATAGAACTTCAACGTCCGGTCAGTGAATTCGTAGCTGCAGATTCTCTCCTCGGGCCTAATGATGTCGAAATGGGATGGTTTCGCTTCCTCCTGCTCCCACTTCATAAGTTTGGTAGAGAACCAGTTTTCCAGGAAGGTATTATATTGCTCCCTGATGCCGACCCTCTCAGCTAAATCAAAGAGTATATCCAGAGTGCACCTTCTCTCATATTTAGGCTCGCAGACCGGCATCCCCACATGGAAGCACCATTTATCCATGCCCAGCGGGTAGTTGAAAAAGAAGCCCTGTGATGAGCTCGGGTCCAGATTCTCCAGGAAATGGCATTCGGGCAGCACTATATCGGCAAACCCCTCGGTGGTCTCATTGTGGACGGTGTTAATAGAGAATATGAAAGGCACCTTCTTGAGGAACTTCTCCGCCGCTCTTGAATTGCCGGCACTCATTACCGTGTTGGCACCATAGAGCCCCAGAGCCTGTGGCTCGTAGGGGCGTCCAGCGTTGCTCCAGAGCTCGTCCCAATCCTCACAATAGGGATAGGGATTTCTCCCGGCGTGGGGGAAGATATCGGTAAAATTCAATAGACCGGGGCCGGCCGGCTTAGGTGGTGGCCATGGTGCCTTGGAGAACCAGACCCCAGGAGTCAGCATTCCGTCATAGCTGGCATAGGGCTGAAAGCTGGGACGTCCCGTCTCCGGGTGTCCGAAACTCCTCACCGTCCCCGAGCCAAGTATGCCACCGCAGACGTCCTGATTCCCCAATAGTGAGTTCAACAGGGTTAACGCCGCATACTGGTGGAAGCCGTTGGTATGCGTATTCACACCCTTGTAACCGACAACGCCGGCTGGGCGATAGGGTATCTTCTTACCGTTAATCTCAATGGTACTGCCTATCCTGGCTTCGTCAACGAGCTCCCGAGCCAGCCGCCTTATCGTCTCTTCGGGTACAGTGCTGATTTCAGCCGCCCATGCCGGCTCATATTGCCTGAGGTGGTCTTTTAAGAGTTGAAAAGCCGGGTGACACTTGACGCCGTTAACTATGTACTCCCCCTCAAGGGCAGGGTGGCTCAGGGTCGGGTCATCGTAGGTCTTGGCTTTGTCATCCTTCTCATCCCAGATAAGCGGGTGCCCGGTGGTCCAGTCTCTCACAAACCGGCGGTCAGGACCAACCAGATAGGGCCCGTTCGTCTTGTCCCTGATGTACTCCGCATCATAGATTCCTATCTCGTTCACGATGAGGTTAGCCATTGCCAGAAACACCGCCAGGTCAGTACCCGGTAGAATAGGGATCCACTCCGTTGCCTTACTTCCGGAGACATAACCCACCGGGTCCATCACCACCATTCTCACTCCCCGGTCTCTGGCGCTTGCCGCCAATCGTATTGCCGTGGCTAAACTGCGCCCGCCAGCTACCCCTTCGTTACCCCCACAGCGGAGAACGAAATTGGTGTACCGGTAGTCCGGAAGTATATCCCAGGCACCGTGCACTAGGGCACCGATATGGTGAGCCACCGCCCCGCAGGATGTCCCCACACCCCCCGAAGCTCGATTTAAGGTGCCAAAGGAGATAAAAAAACCGCTGACTAAGAGCGTGGCTTTGAAGGTTGTGCCCGGGCTGGGGGTAAAGCCAAAGAGGAGTTGCCTTGGGTCAATCTCCTTTATCTTGATAAGCTTTTCAGCAACGGTGCCCAGTGCCTCGTCCCACGAGATTCTCTGCCACCCCGGGTCTTCCCCGATTCCTTTCCTGGGATTTGTCCTTTTCACCGGGTAGTCTACCCGATTAGGGTCATGATAGTCCATAATGGTGGCTACACCCTTCCCGCACATCCCTCCCTGACCGCCAAGGTCACTCTCCGGGATGCCTTCGATGGCTACCGGCGAGCCGTCAACCACTCTCACCCTAGCGCCACAGAGGCAGTAACAGCCCCCGCAAACAGTATAAGCCCAGTAATCCTTTTTACCACCCCGGGCAAAAATCCGGTAATCTTCCCTTTCCCTGCGGAGCTTTTCGTACTCTATCTCTTCTTTCATCAAGCAAAACTCTCCCTTTCTTGCCACCACTTACGGCTGTTGAATTTTCGGCACAGGATACCACTCTCTTTATCAATGCCTTTCCGGGGTGGGGTCAACGCAGTCAAACATCAGCATCATATGCCCAGTCTGTCTATGACCGCCGCTTCTGCCTATGTGTATATATGTACCCTATACGGAATATAACACCACCACAGTGGTCAGTCAAGGTCAGTTGCGAGGTCTCTTTCTCCCGAAGACACGCGGATTTTGGGAGCTTGGTGTGAGGTTGACAGCCAGGTCTCAAGGGTTATATACTCCGATTGCCGAGACCGATGCGATACGTATCTCCCGGAGGGCGGCTCGAAATGGGAAATCCCGGATAAAGTTAGCGTGTTCAAACACGTGGTGTCTCGGTACCCCAGACATAATCAAGACAAAATCGGAGCTACGCGGGAAGAACTCTGGCTCAATTGCTTTTAAGATGGCTGGTTGTGGGCTATATTTATACTGGAGGAGGTCGGATAATTGAATTCGCTAGAAGGTATAAGAGTCTTAGACCTGTCTCGTTTTCAGGCGTGCCCGCTTTGTGGCATGCTTCTCGGGGACTTGGGGGCTGAGGTTATCAGAATCGAGGAGCCGGGAGGAGCGCCGGATAGAACCTGGGGGCAGTGTGGACCCGACGGGGAAAGCCTGCTATATAAAGTTATCTGTCGAAATAAAAAGTGCGCTACACTGCGTATAAATACTCCTGAGGGGAGAGAAATCCTTCGAGAATTGGTCAAGCGTTCAGACGTCCTTCTTCACAATTATACTCCTGGTGCTCCCATAGCCGCGGAAGTAGACTACGAACGCCTCAAAGAGGTTAATGAGGGAATAATTGTGGCAGCGCTTTCCGGCTATGGCCAATACGGACCGAACGCACAAAGACCGGGCTTTGACGGTACCGCACAAGCTAGGTCAGGGGGTATGGTGCTGACCGGCTTTCCCGGTGACCCCCCGATAAAAACAGGTGTCCCATTCGTTGATGTCTCCGCCGGACTGTTTACCACCGTGGCCGTCCTGAGTGCTCTTTACCACAGGCAGAGGACAGGTAAAGGACAGGCGATTGATGTCTCGCTATATGATACGGCAACTTTTATTGCCCAATCAATGGGAACTCTCCTCCTTTACCATTTCTATGGCGAGATACGGAGACAGATTGGAAACCGCGGCTTTCACTCATACAACGCCTGTCTGGAGGCTAAGGACGGGTGGGTAGTGCTCTCTGTAGTCACCAATAGCATCTGGAAGAGATTCACGGAGAAGATTGGCAGACCGGAGATGGCTAATGACCCCAGATTTGGGAGTGATATGGACCGCTTCCGTAATGCTGACCTCATAAATGAGGTAGTTGGAGAGTGGGTAGCAGCAAGAACGGTGGATGAACTAGTCAAGTTGTGCGAACAGGCCAGGGTCCCATGCGAGCCAGTACAAACAATAGCTCAATTACTAACTGACCCTCAAGTACAAGCCCGTGAAATGGTGCAGTATTTCGATTATCCTGACCTAGGGAAGATTCCCATACCCGGCATACCTATGAAACTTTCGCTAACACCGGGCAGCATCAGAAACCATGCCCCTGCACTTGGTGAACACAATGAATATGTGTATTGTCAGCTTCTGAGCCTTAGCCAAGAGAAAGTCTCCAGCCTAAAGCAGCAGGGCGTAATCTAGGGTTAACGAAAGGCGTGAACAATGAAAATAGACATTTTCTGCCATATTTTGCCCATAAAATACAAGGAGGCTTTCTACAAGATAACACCGGATAACTTCTATCTAAAGAATGTCATAGACTCTCTGCCGACGCTCTATAACCTGGACCATAGATTCCGAATAATGGACAAGTATGAGGGCCTTGTTCACGTGCTGACTCTTAGCCTACCGCCTGTCGAGGCTATTGCTCAGGGTGAAAAGGCTATCGCCCTGGCGAAGTTGGCTAATGACGAAATGGCTGAGCTCGTTCTTAAATACCCGGATAGATTCCCCGCGGCAGCCGCCACATTGCCAATGGACAACATAGATGCGGCTCTGATAGAACTGGACAGGGCGATAAAAGACCTAAATCTCAAAGGTGTCCAGTTGCTTACCCCGATGAACGATAAGCCTCTTGACCTCCCGGAGTTCATGCCAATTTATGAGAAGATGTCTCAATATGACCTGCCGATATGGGTCCACCCCACCCGCACTGCTGACTACGCTGACTACAGAACTGAGAACAGGTCCAGATATATGATATTCAGTAACCTTGGCTGGCCCTATGAGACCGCCGTTTTCATGACGCGCCTCGTCTTTAGTAAGGTGCTGGAAAAGTACCCGAACCTGAAAATTATTACCCATCACTGTGGTGGCATGATTCCGTTCTTGGCACAGAGGATGGTAGGGTCATACGACCATGCTGACATACTACGTGGCGCAAAGTATAAGCACGGGTTCACTAAACCGCATATTGACTACTTTAAAATGTTCTATTACGATACAGCACTTTATGGGAACACTCCTGGATTAATGTGTGGCTATGACTTCTGCGGTGCAGACCATTTGGTATTTGGGACGGATTTTCCTTTTGATAGCGAATTCGGGGATAGATATACTAGGCAGACCATACACTCCATTGAGCAAATGCAAATCAGCGAGGTGGACAGGAAGAAGATATTTGAGGACAATGCCAAACGCCTGCTCCATCTCACAATCTGAAGCCCGGGCAATCAACCCGGGTGAAGAAATGCTCTTAAGGGCAACTTTCAACCAGGCAAATAATTAAGGGAGTGCTGGGGCACTCCCTGATTGTGATGTCTTACGCCTTTGCCTTCAGTCCGGCTAAAGACTCAAGTAGGCTAAATCTGGAATTCACCACCTTCTGAAGCTGCCCCAGTTCCTCCTCTCTAAGATGCCGGAAGCGCCCCATCAACTTTGTGAATTCTTGGATAGGCAGAGAGTTCTTCGGGCGGTAGGTCAACCTATATTCCCCTCTCTCACATTCCCACAACGGGAAATAGTTGGTTTCTACAGCCATTCGGCTTATCTCAAAGGAACTGTCCTCCGGTGCCCTCCATCCTGTGTGGCAGGGCGAGAACACATGGATGTAAACCAGCCCATCCGTCACGTGCTTGGCTTTTTCTAACTTCCTGGCATAGTCTTCCAGGTGACTAAGCGTAGCAGTAGCGGTATAGGGTATCCCGTGGTCAGCCATGATTAGGGGCATGTACTTGGAAGACCCCACCTTTCCCCTCCTCTGCTTTCCAACCGGCGAAGTGAAAGTCCAAGCACCAAACGGCGTAGTGCCGGACTTTTGTATGCCGGTAGCCATATAGGCTTCGTTATCGAGACAAATGTAAATAATGTTTTCGCCTCTTTCAGCGGCACCGGAAAGTCCTGCGAAACCGACATCTGCTGTGGCGCCGTCACCAACTAGGGCTACCACCATAATATTTTGGCCTGTTTTCTGGTAGTACCGTTTTGCCCCGGCTGCGGTCGATGCGGCATTGGTCATGAGGCAGAAATAGCATGGAACACGGGCGCTAGCCTTAAGATTAATCCCCTGGGTAATACGCGAACAACAGCCAGGGGTCCCGAAGAGGACGACGTTATCCCCCAGAACTTTGCCCGTAAACCGGGATATGGTCTCGATGGCACAGCCAGCGCACAAGCCTACCCCCGGTGTAAACAAATCCTCAGTACGCAAGTAACTGCGAATGGACTCAGTGTTAGTGACGAACTCTAACACTCCGTGAGGGCAAGCCTTTACACATGCCGGCTCACCATCACACCTCTCACATTTGAAAGCGACCCGTGTTTCCCGGTCGAAGAACATATTCCCATACGAGCACGCTGAGACGCACGCCTCGCAGCCGATACACTTACTCTGTATGACTCGTACTACCCCGTCTTCCTCACTCTTGACTATAGCCTCAGCAGGACATGCCTGCATACACTCGGGCTGGCTGCACTGAAAACAGGCTATAGTTTTAGACCTGGGGACTTTGTGAACTTTTTCAGCCTTGATGACAGGTCCGACTGAGCCCAATTTCGCGGCACATGCCTCCTCACAAAGATGGCAATCTGGTGGGCAGTCCCTCCTTTTTACCAAGGTATCATAGAATTTTGCCATTTTCGCATTACCTTCCCGTTAGTATCCTTCAGCCCGGTGAATATCATTTTCTCCTATTCTAAGTTAAGCCAAGTAATCTCCTTATGGGGTTTACCCTCAGCGGCTAAACGGGTAATGTCAACCGCTCTTTCCACCATCTCAAGACGGCAATCACAACCCCCTATACCAGCGATAAACCCTGTCATGGGTACCCTTGTCGGCAAATCCTGAAGAGCGGCTTTTGTTTCCATAAAAACAGCGCCGGACTGCCAGCCGAAGCAAACATTCCGGTCGATAACGCCTACAGCCCTTTTCCCTTCCAGTGCCTTGACCAGCCTCTCTCTGGGGAACGGTCTCAAGACCCTCACCTTAACCAGCCCTATCTTTTCCCCTTCCTGCCGCCGGCGGTCAACCACCTCTCTTATGGCCCCGACTTGGCTTCCCATACTGACCATAACTATATCAGCATCCCCGCACCTATATTCTTCAATCTGCCCTCCGTAGCTTCGACCAAAGAGGGCTTCAAACTCCCTGTCTATCTCGTCTATCTTTTCCTTGGCTTTGTGTTGAGCGGCAGAATGTTTGTAGCGGAATTCACAAAACAGCTCTTCTCTGGCATTGGTAGGGACAGTTAAGGGGTCTTCTAGACATAACTTCGGACGGTTGGCGCTGGTTACTGGCGCCAGGAAGGCATCTACATCCTCTTCATACGGTAGCTCTACTCTTTCTGTCAGATAAGACAGATAGTAACCATCGAAGCAAACATTGACCGGGAGCAGAATTTCAGGGTCCTCAGCCAGCCGATATGCCATAATGGTTGTATCAAGGATCTCCTGGACACCTTCGCACACTAGCTGAATCCACCCGGCATCTCTAGCGGTGACGAAATCCTGGTGTGATGCCACAACGCCATCGGGGGCAGCATTTTCCCTGGTAGCTAATGCCATCACTATCGGGAGCCTGTTGCCAGATGCCTTGAGATATGCCTCGTACATATAGGCCAATCCTTGAGACGAAGTACCAACGAAGGTACGCCCTCCAGCCGCTGAGGCACCTATGGCATGGCTGAGGCCATTGATCTCTCCGTCGGCTTCGACAAGCTCAGCGTCCAGGCGTCCGTCGGCAACGTATTGCCATACCGTTTCCACAAGTGGCGTCATCGGGGTAATGGGTACGCAAGCTACTAGGTCCGGCTTGCATAATAGTAACGCGTAGGCACAGGCCCTATTGCCATCTAACACCCTTACCTCTTTTACTCTTGGGGTAACCTTGCTTAACATATTGATTGCGCCTCCTCTCTTACCATGCTGATGGCATCATTGGGACACTCCCTAGCACAGAGCCCACACCCCTTACAGTAAGACAGGTCCACCTCGCAGTAAGTGCCTTTGTCTCTGATGGAGCCAACAGGGCACTGAAGATAGCATATACCGCAGTGAGCACATTTTGCCGAGTTGACTACCGGCCGTGTGGCTCTCCACTCCCCGGTAGGATAGGCAAATAGGGTGGGCTTTGGAGTTGCCCACGGCCCCTCATATTCGCACTGATATTCTACCATCTACTCTCCTCCAAACCGAATAACCCTGGTTTCTTGATAGCCCCGTCGGGCACACGCTACATTCCCTGCCAAAACCCTGTCGGTAAAGTAGTCTCTGAAGACCTCCAAGACACTATCCAGTTTTGCCCAACCCGTGGTATATAGAAGGGCTCCCAGCATAACGGTATTAGTAATGGGACGACCCAGTTCGGCTAAGGCGATCCCGGTAGCGTCTACGACTGCCAGTACTCGGGTGTTTTCATGAGGCTTCTCCTTTGGCACCCGCGGAAGGTTCATAATTACAATACCTCCTGGCTTCAATCCAGCGAGCGCATCTGGAGAGGTGGCGAGCACCGGGTCGGTAACGATGCAACAGTCAGGGTAATATATCTGGGACCTCAACCTTATAGGCTTATCATCAAAGCGTACAAAAACACTCACAGGCGCCCCTCGCCGTTCACCGCCAAACATAGGAAAACAGGTAGCATATTTCCCCTCTTTTACTAGCGCACTGGCTAGCATCTCGGCGGATGAGTATGCACCCTGTCCTCCTCTCCCCAGCATTCTTATCTCCATCATTGTTCTCTCATTGCCTCCTTACAAGTCGCGGCTAAAGATAACTCTACTAAGCACAAGGAGGCAATAAACCTCCTCCACATATAAAACTAGGTAATATGATACCACAGGGCGAGCATCAAAGCCCGCCTCAGTGTAAAGAATCTATGCCCGGTATCTTTCCATAGACCCGATTAGCCACAGACTGCTCTTCCAGTATTCTGCTGGCTCCCAGTTATAGAGTAACATAACGCATAACTTGAGAGATATGACCAACCTTCTCCAGCCCCATTAAAGCTTCGACAGCTTGGTCAATCTTGCCCTTGGTTAAAATTCTCGCGGCGTTGTGCCGGAACTTGTCGATAATTTCGTCGTCGGTCAGTCTTGCTTCCGTGCCAGTGGTGCCTCGCCGATACTTCCTCTCTACGGTAAACGTCTTGCCCCTAGCTACAACCTCAGCCTTGGCGAGTGCGGACAAGGGGTCTTTTTCCAGCTCTTTCATATAGTCAGGGTGTGTCAGCACGGTAACCTTATCCATAAATTTGAGGATATTTGGATTTTCCATTGTATCCGGCTCAACCCACTCCACCCCTCTCCTGACGCGGTGAGCGGCAACGGCAATGTTGTAAGGCAGGTTAAACTGAGCCGCAGCGATGCCCTCAATCTCCTTTTTTACTGGCGAAGGCATTCCCTTGCGCGGGGGTGCGGGGCCACCGCGACCGAAGAGCCTGACACTCTCGATTTCCTCAGGCATAAGATTGTTCTGCTCGATAATATCGCAGAAGCAGTCTAATACCGAATGAAACACGCCACAGCAGGGATACGGCTTGTAGTGCAGTCTATAATTAAAGCACCAGGTCTTGCCCAAATCGGTTGTTATCTCATCAGGATACCAGTTCGGATAGCCCACGTAATAGCAAAACCCGCGTTCCGGGTCATCAAGCACTGTAGTATCCCCGGTATATCCCATCTCGGCAAGCAGCACTGCTGTCACAGCCCCGGTATTCTGCCATCCGGGCACTCCGTATTTAGCCATATAGCCGAACCCACCGGCTCCCCACCTGGCGTATGACAGCACCATGCAAAGATGACCGGCTATACCCATGGCATGGAGCATTTTCCCCTCGTCAAACTTGAGGAGCCGTCCGGCCCCAGCCGCGGCGCCAAAGTTGGAGTAGGCATTTCCGGTGAGTCCCGGCTTACTGCCCCTTTGCCGCTGAATATCCTGAGGGGTGATATTATGCCTCCCGACGGCTCGGGCGAGCCTCGCCGAGATTTCCAGACCTATGGCAGTAGCCAGGATTAAGTCCTTTCCCGACGCATCAATGCTCTCAGCTATCGCCAGTACTGCCGGGATAACATACACTCCATCATGCCCGCCAGCAATGATATCATGGTAATCCAGGGTTATCATCAATTCGCCGTTAGCCAGTGCGGCACTGGAGCAAGAGACCTTATCACCTATGCCCAATATTGATGCCTCCGGTGGACCCCCGTACCTCCTGCCCAGAGATACCATCATTTTTCCCTTGTCGGTAGATAACGCTCCCAGGGCGCATCCAATATGCTCCATAAGAACCAGTTTCGTTTCCTTAACGATAGAGGCAGGTAAATCCTGCCACCCGGTCTCAACGGCAAACCTGGCTAATTCCCGCGTAATTTCACTCACCGGCATCACCTCCTAAACGACTTCCTTAGAAAAGCACCGAAAAAACCCCTCCTACCCGTCAATTTCCTTTGCGGGTACTTATGGCGTTGCGTCTCACTTTCTTAATGGAAGGGTGGCAGACCTGCCTTTTCGGTTACCACAATGGGGCTCTTTCCCTTGGTGATGAGCTTGGGAATGATTTTCTCATTCAGTTCAAGTCCCAGACCGGGTCCATCGGGTGGATAGAAATACCCATCCTTATAAACGGGCGGGTTTACCGCAAGGTCATCATGTATGGGGGGGTTAGTTGTGTCCCACTGGTCATGAAGGAGCGGGGGGCCAAGGTTGGCATGGGCAAACTTACTCATCCATGGGTCGGCAGCAAGGAAGTGTGCTTGAGCGGCTGATTCATAGCCGGAGCCTACCATTGAGCCACAGGAAATCCCCAGATTAGCCGCCTCGGCAATGGCCGCCCACTTCAGCGACTTGAAAATCCCACCAGTCCAAACTACCTTAATACACACACCATCACAGGCATCTTTTTTGATGCACTCCAGCAGGCCGGGAATTTCGATAGCCGATTCGTGAGCCCATACCGGGGTACGCAGTTTTTTTCGCAGGCGGGCTAAGCCGTCCACATCCCACGTCGGCACAGGTTGCTCGACCTTGTACAGGTTAAATTGCTCCAACCTCAGGCAGAGGTCCAGAGCGGTGGAG
Organism: Dehalococcoidales bacterium; assembly: GCA_034432095.1. GTDB lineage: Bacteria > Chloroflexota > Dehalococcoidia > Dehalococcoidales > UBA2162 > DAOUCV01. Next base: position 3,951 of record DAOUCV010000053.1, on the reverse strand, counting down.
TAGTCCAGACCACCGTTGGCATCAACTCCTAGATATACCTCATCGCCCACGGCTTCCCTAATTGCTTTCAAATTCGCCACATCATCAGCGACCGAGGCGCTTCCCCATCCCGGCCCTACCTTGCACACTATATTGCGGACACCGGCACTTACCACCCGCTCTGCCTGTTTCGCCCTCTCTTTAGGTGTCCCGTGGGAAATCATTACGCTGATACCAAGCTTCTCACAGGCTTTCCCACCCAGAAGCTGGTAGACTGGCATTTTAAGTGCCTTGCCTATGATATCGTATAGGGCGAAGTCTATGGTTCCAATAGCAGTAGCGTTAACACCACCAAACCCTCTGGAGAGTCTGTTTACGATTATCCCGATATCGAAGGGATTCTCACCAATAAGCATTGACCCCTGGGTCTTAACGGCGAGCATAACGGCATCCTGAGCACAGGTCCCGCCGTCGGCAGCACCAACAATACCCTCATCAGTATATATTTTTACTAGGACAACATTGGAAGGTGGCCCACCTTCCTTTCGAGGCAGGGTGCAGGGTATAGCTTCTATCTTGGTAATCTTCATTTCTTCCCTCCGTTTAAACTGTATTTCGAATCTGAGCGGGATTCTCAACTGAACCTTTGTCCATTTTTACACTAACTCCTAGCTGGTGGAACTCCGGGCGGACCTCCTGCCCCCGGAGGAGGTGGGGGAGGCAGTTCTTTTTGTCGCTTCGCCAGCAGCTTTTCGATAGCAGCAATATCTTCCTGAGCTAGTTCCCAGTCTCCAGCCCGGATACTGTCTTCAATCTCGGCTGGAGACCTGGCGCCGTTAATGGCTGAGGTTACTTCAGGTCGTCTTAAAGTCCAGGCAATAGCCAGCTGAGCGACACTCCTGCCATATTTCCCAGCGATGACAGCCAGCTCATCAGCCAGTTTGAGGTTGAGGCTGAACTCCGGTTCCTTAAAGTGGGGATTATTGCGCCTGAAATCGTCTGGAGCCAGTTCATCAATGCTTTTTATGGTCCCGGTAAGTAATCCCTGTTGCAACGGGCTGTAAACGATAACTCCCATTTTGTGTTTGCGGCAGTAGTCCAGCACTTCGTTTTCGATTCTGCGTTCAATCATACTGTAGGGTGGTTCCATAAAGGCGATAGGATGAATAGGCTGGAGGCGCTCCATTTGCTCAATAGTAAAATTTGATACCCCGATATAACGAATCTTGCCCTCTTTCACCAGTTCACTACAGGTCTGCCACCCCTCTTCCATATACTCCAGGGGATATGGCCAATGAACCAGATAGAGGTCAATGACATCTATTCCCATCCTTTTCAAGCTCGATTCACACTGGGCCCGCACGCTCGCTTTATCCAAACGAAATGTTGCTTTCTGGTTCTCGTCCCAGGTCGACCCGCACTTGGTGCAGATAATCGGGCGCTTCGATAATTTCTTGAGAGCCGTACCCACAACTTCTTCGGAATGACCCCGTCCATAGGTGGGAGCGGTATCCAGCCAGTTGATCCCCCCTTCAACAGCACGTATTATGGTATCTATCGATGCCCTATCATCCTGCGGCCCCCAATGCATCCCAGCCGAAACACCTCCCATTGGCCAGGTTCCGAGCCCTACCGTTGACAGGTAGATATCCGTCTCACCTAATCTTCTCGTTTTCATAGTTCTCCTTTGTTCACTCCCGGAGGCTGATTTCGCTCCTCTTTGGCATCCCTGCGATTGCAGGGTTAGTATCCCATGGCCTTCTTCATCGCCTCATCAAGCCAAATGTAAATGCGGTACTCATGTGTACCAATATGACCGAAGTTGGTTTCACCATGGTAATTCTGCACCCATGGCCACCACATCCAGTACTCAAGTGGTGTCGGCACCCATATTCCCCAGGCATTCTCAAGGATGTGGGGGACTACGGTCTTGACCGCCTGCCTAACCTTAGCATCGTCCTTTCCAATGTACTTCAGAACCTCGTCATAGGCTGCTCTGGTCTCCGGGCTTCCCCAGAAACCGGGGTTGCTCATACTCTCGGGACGGCAGTTATGCATATTAAAGTAACCATAAGGATATGTGTCAGCCATTATCATCTCCGGGAACGTCCTGCCCTTAAGCATACTAAAATGCGCACCCGCTTCAACCACATCAAGCTGCATATCGACACCGACAACAAGCAGGTACTCTCTAATGATAGAGAGGAAGTCTACCTGACTCTGGGTGCAGGTAATCTTGGTCTTAAAACCGTTGGGGTAGCCTGCCTCAGCTAGAAGCTGCCTCGCCTTCTCTGGCTTATACTCAAACAGCTCCTTGACTGCCTCGGGCATCTCTTCAAGCGGGACATAAACATCGGCAAATGACGGTTTAGGGACAAAAGGATAAGCCAGCATAGTGCCCTTACCCTTGTAGTAGTCCTCTAGAATCTCCCGCTGGTTTACCGCCAGGTTCAGTGCCTGTCGAACCCCTACGTCTTTGAAAGGTAGCTCTACCTTATCTACCCTGCCACAGGGATATTTAGGAATCCAGGGAAACTGGTCCATATATCTTAAGTCAGGGCACTCTGCCTTAAACCGCTCCCAGTCCTCAAAGCTAAGACCACCTAGCATATCGATCTTGCCTGTCCGGAAGGCCGCCTGTATGGTAGACAGGTCAGGTATAACCAGCACCTTAATACCGTCCAGATAGGGCAAGCGGTTCTCCGGATGAATGGGATCGTACTGCCAGTAGTTAGGGTTCCTTGAGTAGGTTAAGGAGCTTCCTCGAACATAATCGGTCAGCATATATGCTCCTGTCCCAACAACATTTCGCCAATCGTCCATATCCCCGTACTGATCCACCACTTCCCGGGGGAGCATCTGTATATACCAACCGTCAAATAGAACATGCTTCCCCTGTACGTGTTTAGGAACTTTAAGCTCAAGAGTGTATTTATCAAGTGCCTTAGCAGATATTAGCCACTCGTCCTTTGGAGTGCTAGCCCGAGGATAACATTTATCAGATGCCCACTCTCGTGCCAAGCTCCAGGCGGCGTCATAAGCGGTAAACTCCCGCCCATTAACTGGTGGCTTATTCCACCATTTCACCCCTTTGCGGATATGAAAGATGATGGTTTCATCATCAGGCATCTCATAGCTTTCAGCCAGAGCACCCTTCAGTACACTTACCATGCCCATATGGCCGAGCTGCCAGTCAACCTGGCCGGTGCCCGCCGGCCCCTTTGCCCAGTCTCCTATCAATAACGGTTCATTCATGATACGAGTTTCCGTTATCATAATCGACTGTCTGATACCCGGGTCAAAGCCCACAAGGTCTCCGCCTGCAGCGGTGAATACACCCCCATACTTCGGCACCTCAGGAGGCAGCCGCCCCTTTTCTTTCTCCACCACCTCTTTCTCCGCCACCTCTTTTTCTGCCTTTTCTTCCACTTTTACGGTTGGCTTCTCTTCTGCCTTCTTCGCCTCTTCCTTCGGGGCGCAGGAAGTTATCACCAGGGAGAGCACCATCAAGCAGCTTACCACCATCCACATAATTCCCTTTTTCATGGTTGCTTCACCTCCACGGTGAATTTTAATGACGCCTACTGTTCAGTCTTCCCTTCACATGCCCACTTTGTCACTACTTTTTTCTTCCACCAACTTTAATTGTTTTTTGCCCCGATGGCATCACCTCCTTGGCGGCAAAACGCTTCTATTAGACTCAAAAAGGGCATCAGGAGCCGTTATATTAATTAGCGACTCCGATGCCCTTCATCCGCAGCATCTTTTCTCTCCAAGCTTTATATGATTTTTACTTTTTCTACATGTGTAAAGGACTTTAGCATTATCCTTGGAATTTGTCAACAGGATATCGGCTCTATGTTAGGAATTTTTGAAAATTAGACTGTCTACAGCTATCTAATTTTTCAAAATTGGACTCTTGGGAACTCGTTTAGCGGATAGGTAACCGACTTTACCATCCGGTTCTCCCAC
>DAOUCV010000052.1:0-33020 GCA_034432095.1 Dehalococcoidales bacterium | reverse complement strand
AAACAGGCTGAGGAAGCCTTGACTGGGGGAGCTAAATGAGCTATTCTTTTCTTACCTACCGGTGGCGGATTTTGACCCGTCCACAAGTGGCCCTTTTTAGGTGTCCGGTGACACTTCCCGGTTCTCGGATACTATTTCACGGGCAAAGGTGCAGAAAACCTTTGTTTGCGGCGACAGCTGTTTTACTGCGTCATAGATTTCGCTGTACAGGCTAACGTAGTGCTGGAATCCATTAGGGTCGTCCTCGCGAGCACCGTATTTCTCATACCAGCGGTTGACCTCATTGCCGATGGAGAAATAAAGCGGCTTGGATACCCGGACGATATCAATGGCTGCCTCCTTATAGGCCTGGCGCCATTGCGGGCTTTCCAGAGTAGCCCCGGACATTCCCGGAGGGACAACTAAAGTTAGACCAAAGCCAATAAAAGACATGTGAACAAGTGGGAACATACCGTTTCCTCTGGTATATTGGTCAACGAAGGTCTTGCCCCATTCACCCGATAGCTCCTTCGCCAAATCGTAGAAGGGTGTAGGGCTACCCCACACCGGCGTAAAATCAGCACAAGCGGATGCCGCTTGATAGGCATCTGAAAAGGACTGCCCCTGCCGGGGTGTGGGTAGAAGCCCCACGAAAAAGCCGCGGGCGGGCAGGTCGGGAGAATCAACCGGCACTATCCTCTCCCGGTTCGCTGGCGGCAGGTCTGGTTCTGTAGACTTCTTAACATCGGAGCAGCCAGCCAAAGCACACAACGTTACTATTGTGCCTAGCGACAGAATAGCGAGGGAAATCTTGAGCATTTTCACCATCCCGACTGTATCATTTGTCGGGATATATGATAAAGTTTCTCGACTATGACATCAACGGTTATGTGATAATCCATGACTTAGGGACGCTCCTTGCCGTTCAAACCGGGGGACCATCGGGGGTTGTATTCCAGAGAGCTTGTTAGATACGCCAGTAAGCTTTGACGAGCTTACTAAAATCGGCTCGATGATGGGCTCATCTAAAGTACCCCTGGGGCGACTCGAACGCCCGCACCCGGCTCCGGAGGCCGGTGCTCTATCCACCTGAGCTACAGGGGCTTATCCCTACTTATCATAATCCAGAGCTTGGTGGTTACGCAACAGATTACGGTGACTTTATCTCCGGTATCCTTATCAACAAAACGGGAGTATTACCGGCATGCAGAACCTTATAAGCAACACTACCTGAAATCCATCGCTTAACGCCCGAGCGTCCGTGGCTTGAGATAGCAACCAACCGCGTGTTTGTTTCATCAGCGAACTTAATGATTTCCTCGGCAGCATGCCCAATTCTCACTTTAGACCGGACAGTAGCTCTTGTATTTGCTAGCTTTTCGCTTGCCTTCTCAAGGTACTGCATGGCTTCTGTTTTTAGGCGCTCTAATTCTTGTTCAGGGAACGAGATACAGTTCAAACCACCAACGGTATAAACGTGCTTACCGGGTTCCACCACCTGAAGAAGGGTAACTTCTGATTTGAGCTTGCCAGTAAGTTCTTTGATGTACGGTAATACCGCTTCACCGTTCTTGGAGCCATCCAGAGGCACCAAAATCCTGCTAAATCTTCTGCCCCGGCGTGTTTTCCTGAGGATATTGGCTCGAATGAATAGCACCGGTTTAGTTATCCTCTGAATTACCCTGACTACGGTACCCCCCCATTGACCAGGGCATTATGCCTGAACGCCCGTGGGACACCATAACAACGAGGTTCATGTCATTCTTTTCAGCATAGTCAATAATTTCGGCGGCAGGGTCACCATCCAAGACTACCGGTTTGACTTTCGCTATCGGGATTGCCTCTTCAGTGTGATGACCTTTGATGTGGTCTCTCACCTGCTGAGCCATCTTCTCAAGGTAGACCTGGTACAGGTGGCGATACCCACTCTCCTCAGGCTTACAGACATTTATTAAGTCAACCTCAGAACTGAGAACTCCAGCCAGCTCCTCAGCATAGGGAAGGGCTAATTCGCCCAGCTTCGAGCCGTCTAACGGAACCAGAATCCTCTTAAACATTCTTCCACCCCCCCCTAACTAAGCATATCTTATAGTCAGGTAGAGCCAGCACAGGGCAATTACTAGAATCATGGGCGGGAATGCATACTTGAGAAACCTCCCCCAGCCAATACGGTAGCCTTCTTTCTCAGCAATGGCTGTACCCACTACATTGGCTGAAGCTCCGATTGGAGTAGCATTACCACCAATATCAGTCCCCAGGGCTAAAGTCCAGCTTAAGGCTGGCAGGTTTACGCCGTACAATAGGGAAAGCTGTCTGATTACGGGAACCATGGTAGCCGCAAAGGGGATATTATCTATTATTGCCGAAGCAAAAGCGGAAAGCCACAGGATGACCGGTATCACCACTAAAATATTCCCTCCTGATGTTCTACCAATATACCCGGCTACCATTTTTAGTACCCCGGTTTCTTCCAGTCCCCCCACGCAGATAAACAACCCGACAAAGAAAAGCAGCGTCCGCCAGTCCACCCTCCGGACAATGTGGAGGGCTCTTTTTGTCGCCGTAGTCAGTGCCAAGAAAGCCGCAATAACACCGATTAAAGCTACGGAAAGTCCAGTTTGGGCGTGGGTGACCAGCAAAACCACCACCAGAACGAAGATACCGGTATTCATCCTGAAAAGCATCGGGTCGGTAATAGCCTCAGCGGGCTGAGGATATTGATTAAATGGAGAACCAGGACCACCCTGTTGAAGCAAGGTTTTACGAAAGATAAACCAGAAATAGACCAGGGTCGTTACCATTCCTATCCAGGCAATGGGAGCGGTATTAATGGCAAAATCGGTAAAGGTAAAGCCGAAGGCTGTACCAATGATAATATTGGGTGGGTCACCACACATGGTGGCGCTACCTCCGGTATTAGCCGCAAAAATCTCAGCCACAATTACTGGCACCGGGTCAAACCTGAGGAGACGAGCCAGCTCAATGGTCACCATAGACAGAAACAGTAGCACAGTAATGCTATCAATGAACATGGCGAGAAAGCCAGACAGGAGCATAAATGTGACCAAAATCGGCACCGCTTGATAATGAACCATTCTGGCGACAAAAAGACACAGCCAACGGAAGAAGCCGGCTTCAGCCATGCTCTCGACCATGACCATCATGCCACCGATAAAGATAATGGTCTGCCAGTTCACCCCGTGGGATTCCACCTGCTCATGCCCCGGTAGCCAGAACCTGAATTGCCCGAACTGCCCCAGATTCAAAACGGAAAAAACAGCCTCTGTACTCTTCATCACGCCAATAAAGACGACTATAATGACCAGGGCAGCACCAATAAGGGCAGGGATATAACGATGGATTTTGCCACTCACGATGGCAATAAACATTATGGCGAAGATAGCAATGACAAGAATCTGGCTTAACTCTAACATTTACCTATAAGACCCTTTTTCTTTTTACCTCCAGAGTCAATAGCAATAGCGCTTTCAGAATCAAGTAATAGGCGCATTCGATTACCTGGTTGGGCTACCCTGTCCTGAAGTTGGCTTTGTTACCAGCCATTCTCCAGTGAGCTCCAGTATCGGCAATTTGAATTCGAAGTTCTGACGGCGAAGCGGAATCATATCGACCACGTCAAAACCACACATTTGTAGAATGCGCTCCAGGCTCACACAGCAATTTGGCGCACCGCCGCCCCCGCCACCAGCAAGACATACCCCGATAGCAGGAGTAGCGCCCGCGCGCGGGATAGGGACGGCACCGGGTGGAGGTGGGGGAGAAGCTCCCTGAGAGGGCGGGGCCGGTCTGAAGCTTATCCGGCGCAGCCGTTCAAGGAAAGCTCGCATGCTCTCACTGAGGTCGCCGAAATAGACCGGGGTGGCAAAAACCATTACATCCGCCGCTCTAACTTTGGTTACTACAGAGTCAAAATCATCCTCAATAATACATCGTTGCTCACGCCGGCAAGTCCCCCAGCCGTCCTTGTCACACTGACGGCATCTTTCGATAGCCAGCTCCGTCAGGAAAATAGCCTCTGAATTGCCTCCGGCTTTGGCAACTCCTCGACGTATGGCTTCTATCGCTTGGGCAGTCCGTCCTTTTCTGTCCCTACTTCCAGACAATATCAAGATTTGCATATGACCTCCTTTTATGCAAAACCTGCCGATGGCCAAACTCTGTGAGGTATCAAGTCAGGCTTAGCTTAGAGCGCCCGGCTGACAAAAACTGATTTATTCAGCCAGGCGCAGCAAGATAATATTGACCGTATATTATTGACTATCCCTTAAGACCTTACCGGTGGCTTTATCCTTCCAATATGCCCTCTGCTGCACCGGCCAGTTAAAGGTGATAGCCCCCGGACGGGGACAATCGTTGACGCAACAGCCGCAATACCAGCATTCATCGGGGTGCAGAATGACCGGCGGTTTGCCTTTCTCGGGATTGGGTATATAGACATCCACCTGGCAGACTTCCACACAGTGGTTGCAGCCGTTGCAGATGTCGGGATGGAAGATTACCGGTCTATTCGGAGTAATTATGTTGGGTAAAGCATACGTCTTTTCCTGAGGCATAACAATCTCCTTACTTTCCTTTATAGACTCCGGTGTAGTCCTTATTATGGGCCTCGTAATTGGCTTTCATATCACCCCAGTAGCGTAAAGGCAATTCACCCACCTTGACCTGACCGTTCTCCAGCTTGACGGTAATGAACTTGTTCCATTCCGGCGGGTCCACTTGGGGATAATCGATTCTAAAGAAGTTCAGCATCTGACTGCTTGCCCGGCGTGCCAGAGATGCATTCAGGATAATTTGACCGTATGTCAGCAGGCTCAAGTCTTCAGTGCTGCGCATCAATTTATGCGGGTCAAGGGCATAGAGTCTGGGGACAAATACTTCTTCTATTTCTTTCAGGGAGTCCAGCCCCATCTTAAGCAGTGACTCAGTCTTGTATTCACTGCAGAAGTACTGCATGGTTCGGGCAATTCCGGCGTGCAATTCTTTCCAGTCGATGCCATCGCTACGTTTTACCGGAGCATAGATGCGGGCTTTTTCCAGAGCGACCTGCTCTTTAGATACCTTACCCTCGCCTGTCTGCCGGGAATAGTCAGCAGCTTTCCGTCCAGCGTACCTGCCGGTAGACGCTGCGAAGCTATGGTCACCAGCGGAGAATATTAGCTCTCCGGCGACATAGAGTCCATCCAGGGTAGACTTCAAGTCCCAGTCAACGACGAGTCCCCCATCAGCAGTCCGCCATTGGGGAGGGCTTGTCCCCTCGATGAACTGGTAGCTTTGTAGAAGATGCCTGCTTGGGTCGAAGCCGGCTTTTTCATAGGTGCTGGTAATAATTTTTGTGGTGGATTCTTCTCCCAGCATGAGCTTCCAGGTGACTTTACGCTCAATGTCCGGCATAGCGGGAAAATCTCCGTAGAAGGGCAGGGCATATTCACCGGTCTGCACGCCCTTGACGATCTTTGCCATAACTTCCGGGGTCGGTCTCATCGCCCCGGCATCCTCCCATCCCTGTGTAGGCCAGGGGAGCTTTTTCCCGTTAGCATCAACAAGCGGCACATTCTCGTAGCTGGCATCTCCGGCACCGCCATACCAGGTATGTTTGAAACCGGTACCCAGCGCCAAGATACCCGTCCGCTCCATAAGGGTAAGTTCCGCACCAGCCCTCCACGCCATGGCAACGCCGTCGCCGGTCTGGGTGCGCGAACGGAAGGTATTATAGCCCGCCAGCTCCGTATTCAATAGCCAGAGGCTATGATTCCCTGCTGTGCAAAGCACGGTCGCTTTGGACCTGAAAACCATAAACTCGCCGGTGCGGTTGTTAAAGCCGGTAGCCCCCACCACTCTGGCTCCCTGAATACCTCCCTCCGTTAGCAGGCTGGTAACCATAACACGGTCGTAGATACTAACACCCAGTCTCTTACATTCCTTCTTGAGGGCGGGTTTGAAGGTTGTCCCCCAGACGCGGATGACTACGTTGTTCAGTTTCCCCTCCGGATTACTTTTGAAGGTTCTCGGCTTTTGTGCCCCGGGGACATAGCTGTGTACCCGGGTATAGCGCGGCGATATCATTAATTTGGTCTTCTCATCCCGACCTATGGCGCCGACATATTCATCTTCGGTGTCTCTGATTTTACCGCCCATCTGCTCCATCTCAAGGAGGGTGTCCCAGTCTTCACGACACTGAATCTGGATGCCGATGCCATTAGTGTAAGGAGGTTCAGCCATGTGCTCAGCCCACTCATCCGGGTCCACATTGGACAACGGGTTGGCAGGAACATTGCACCAGTGGTCGCAGCCGGGACCTCCGGCACCGCTCCGTATTACATCCCCCTTTTCTACCAGTGCCACTCTAACTCCCTTCCTGGCAGCGCTGATTGCCGCCCAGCATCCGGCGATGCCACCACCAATGACCAGGACATCAGTCTCAATCTCCTGCTCTCTGTCATAGCGTATCGGGTAGGGCCAGGGGGGTGCCCTGCCGTCCTTTCTTAGGAAATCATGCCATTTAGTCATGTCACTAACCTCCTCCCAGATTCACTCCGGTTCATAATCTGGTTGTATTGATTTTATACTATTTTCAATGCACTAGCAAACAAAAAGAGAATGAGTATGATATAATTGCGCCAGTAGATAGGTCTATATAAAAACCGGAGGAAAAAATAATATGGGTCAATACAGCGATAACCGTAAAGCAGCCAAGCAGCTACGTAGGGAAAGAGAAAAAAGAGTGATGGATGCCATTCAGCTCAAAATACCGGACAGGGTGCCGATTATCTGCGGGATAGGCTACTTCCCCGCCAGATATACCGGCATTCCCTTTTCCGCGGCTTATTATGATTATGATGCCTGGTACGCTGCCTATCAGAAAACCCTGCAGGACTTCCAGCCAGACATGATATACCCGCAGGGATTTACGCCAGGGAAAGCCCTGGAAATCTTGAACCCGAAGCAGATGAGGTGGCCAGGATACGGAGTCGACCCTTACCATGGGCACCAGTCCATTGAGGTCAATAATATGAAAGCCGACGAATTCGACCAGTACATGAATGACCCATCCGACTACATGTTGCGGGTGTTCATGTCCCGCACCAGCGAAAACATGGAAGGCCTTTCCCTGCTGCCCAAGCTGTCTGACCTGGGCTCCGGCCCGATGGGCATACAAATGCTGGCACTGGCTTTTGGTGAACCGAAAGTGGTAAAAACCATCCGGACCCTCGAGAAAGCCGGCCGTGAAATGAGAAAATGGCGCTTCAAGATAGCGAAATTCAATAAACTGCTACTCGATATGGGCTTCCCACAGTACTTTCAGGGTGCGGCTATGCCACCATTCGATGTTGTTTCACATTCTATGCGGGGGATGAGCGGTACCATGCTCGATATGTTCCGCCAGCCTGATAAGCTTATTGAACTTTGTGAATTCATTCTGAAGAAGACCCTTGAAAGACCGATGCCTCAACCAAACGAGAACGGTTACATCAGAATTTTCATGACGAACACGAGGGGTTCGGATGATTTCCTTTCCAAGAAGCAGTTCGATACTTTCTACTGGCCCACGTTTAAAAAGCTTGTCCTGACACTTATTGAACGAGGAGCAACGCCCTGCATCTTTTTCGAGGGCAACTTCACATCAAGACTGGAATATCTGCTCGAGTTTCCCAAAGGGAAAATACTGGCGCGCTTTGATAGGACAGACATTTTCCGAGCTAAGGAAATCCTGAAAGACCATACCTGTATCGAAGGGAATGTCCCCTCTTCACTACTTCAGGTGGGAACAGTTCAGGATATAAAAGACTACTGCAAGAAACTCATTGACGTCGTCGGGAAAGGCGGCGGTTACATCCTTGCGCCCGGGAGCTCCACCGATGAGGTTAAACCGGAAAACCTGAAAGCCATGATTGAATTTACTAAAGAATACGGTGTTTACCGGTAGGTGGCGTTACTTCCAATCGCAAATTTCGGGGTGGCACTTGCTTTCTTCATTGGTTTTAGACCAGCAAGTTCAGAAACTAATTGATTTACCCTTTGGGTGTTTCTCTTGACAAGTTCGCCGAATGGCACTAGACTAAACTAATGTGTAACATGTAAAAAATCACATACAACCAGGGAAAAGGATGCTTTGGATGAAGGGCATCGGAGTTGCTAATTGATATAGCGGCTCTTGATGCCCATTCTGAGTTTGATAGAGGCAGTTTGCCGCCAAGGAGGTGATGCTATCGGGGTAAGATAATTAAAATGGCAAAAGAAGGTGGTTGACAAAGTGAGGACGTGGATAAAAGACCGAGTACTAAGCGTTATGAAAATTCCGTATGGAGGTAGAGGCAGCATGAGAAAGAAGATTATCTGGATGCTGGCGAGCTTCCTGATGGTGATGTCCCTGGTGGTAGCCTCCTGTGCCCCGAAAGAAGTAGAGGAGAAGAAACCGGAGAAAGAGGAAGCAGCAGTAGCAATCCAAAAGGCAGAGGAGGAAGAAGTAGCGGCACCACCAGAAGAGATGGTGAAGGTGACGTTGAGGAAGACCGACGGCACGACCATGGAAAAAATGGTGGAGAGGCCAAAGTATGGCGGGACGATAAGACTGCAGCCACTCTTGTCTGCGATGGGTTTTAACGTTTTTGCGATGAACCATATCTATTGCGGGACCGTGTATCTCACCAATGAGGAATTAATCTGCGGAGACTGGTCAAAGGGTCCAGCGGGCACCGGCGAGAATGACTTTTTCGATGGCTTTGCTGGACAGATAAAGTTTACCAAGGGCTGGCTGTGTGAAAGCTGGGAATTACCCGATGACCAGACCATCATCTTCCACATCCGGAAAGGGGTCCACTGGTGGGATAAGCCGCCGATAAATGGTAGAGAGTTGACTGCTTATGACGTGGCATGGTCACTGAATAAGCATTTCTCATCGCCTTTAAGCTATGTCTACGCCAGTTTTGCTCTTACCGGGATGTCACCAACATCCGTAAAGGCGTTGGATAAGTACACCGTTGAAGTCAAGCTCCCACCGGGAGTGCAGGGAATGTGGCTGGTCTGTGTCGGTGACGAAGCTTATATTTTCCCGGAAAACATTACCGAGTTGGTGGACTTGAATGACTGGAGAAACGCTATTGGCACCTCGCCTTGGATGCTGACGGATTTTGTTAGGTCTGTTTCGGAGACCTACGAAAGAAATCCTAACTACTGGCAGTACGACCCAATATTCCCGGAGAACCGCTTACCTTATCCTGACAAACAGATATGCTTGAATATATCTGACACATCAACAGCGGAGGCGGCATTCCGAACAGGCAAGCTTGACCGTTATTCTGGCTTTACCAGAGAAAGTGCGTACCAGTTATTGAAAGAGAATCCCCACCTGAAGCTGATAAAATGGCAGACATCAGGTGTGGCACTAAGCGGCAACGTTGCTAACCCGGAGTCACCCTGGTCCGACATCAGGGTTCGTCGGGCATTGAACATGGCAGTGAACAAGCAGGAACTGATAGACGAGTATTACGGAGGCGATGCTGTCATGCTGGGTTATCCTATCAAGGCCCACAAAGCATGGTCAGCTATGTATACCCCGCTTGAAGAGATGCCCGAGTCAATCCAGGAACTGTTTAAGTATAACCCGGAGAAGGCGAAGCAGCTTCTGGCTGAGGCAGGCTATCCCAACGGTTTCAAGACCTCAGTAGTGACCAGTGCCGCTAGAGCCGACTTCCTATCGATAATCAAAGGCTACTTCGCTAATGTGGGGGTTGATATGACAATCGAGCCGCTGGAAACAGGGGCATGGTGGGGTGTTTGGATGGGCAGGAAATACAAGGATATGATATACGCTACACTGAAGCCCGAGCACCCGTATATGTTCTATTGTGAGTTGAAGGAGAATTTCTGGGATACCAGTTTCTGGAGTGACCCGCGTGTTGACGAGGCATATACCAAGATTAAGAAGGTTCTGGGGATTGATGATGCCGAAGTTGTCCGGATTATGAAGGAAATAACTCCGGTCATTCTCGAGAGTGCCTGGGGAGTATTTCTACCAACGGGGTATATGTATAACGTGTACTGGCCCTGGTTCAAGGGATGGAATGGCGAATTCGATATCTGCTATAATGCCCAGGGGCGTGACCGTACCTTTGTCTGGATAGACACAGCGCTGAAGAAGTCCATGGGGTACTAAGCCTAGCATCGCAACCGAAAATATGTGAAGTCAGCACCAAGGGTGAACAAGAAATAGTCGAAAGGTAATATAGCCTCAACGATAAAGCTTGGCCTGCCGGAGGTAATCAGAGACGTGATTTGCCTCCGGCAAGTTATTGGAGTGGCTTAAAAAATTCAGTGTGAAAGGGTTATAACAGATGAATAACATGAAGGTGGGTTTTCATTGGTCTGGGAAACATGGGAATAACTATGGCGAGAGCCCTGGTCAGGCATAACATATTCCCCCTCACCGTCTATGACTTAAGGCAAGAGCCGGTTGAAGAGATGAAATCGCTTGGGGCAACAGGCGCCAGCTCATGCCGCGAGGTTGCTGAAGCCAGTGACGTTGTCATCAGCATGGTCTGGGACATACCGCAAACGGACGAGGTGATTTTTGGCAAGGACGGAGTATGGGAAGGCATAAAAGAGGGCGGAATCATAATCATCTCCAGCAGTATCGGGCCTGAATACTGTCGTAAGCTATACGACAGGGCAAAAAAAGAGAAGAAGGTCAGGGTGGTTGATTGTGCGGTAAGCGGGCCACCTCCCACGAGAGATAACAGGCCTTCCTGCCTTATGATTGGCGGTGACGAGGACGTGGTGAAGCAGTGCTGGCATATCTTCGAAGCCATGGGCGACCACCCGCTCCATCTGGGCGGTATAGGTATGGGGCAAGCTCACAAACTGGTAGATAACACGATGGCAAGACTCTTTGGCACTGTTACTCGGCTGTGCTTGATTGAGGGTCTGAACTTTGGGCTTAAGGCTGGACTTGATTTACAGAAGATGATTGACGTGGCAAGCGTTAGTGCCTTCTCCCGTGGTATACAGAGTCTGGGGCTCAAGGGCGGGCTTGATGTGCCGAAGATTATTGAAACAATTAGAGTCCCGTTCCCCCTTCTCGGTGCAGCTCGTGGGCGGGTCAACGAATTGGACTATGCGATGGAAATGGCTGAGGCGGTAGGAGCAAAAACACCTCTGTTCCGTTTCACCGATGGTCTGGATGCAGCATCGACCTATGATGCGTATTATGCTCTTCTGAAGGAGTATATGCCTGATTATACCTCTGCTTGGCGAAGGGTGCCGTCGGGTAAATGAGCCGGACTATAGCGAGGGCGGTCGGGGGAAATGCCTTTGTGCCGTTTCGTTTAAGAATAGATAAAATGATGGAGGTAGTCAGATGAAACTAAAAGACAAAGTTGCTATCGTGGTTGGGGGTGCCAGTGGTATCGGAAGAGCCTCAGCAACACTCCTTGCTCAGGAAGGTGCCAAGGTGATGATAGCTGACGTGCTCATAGAAAATGCTAACAAGGTCGCCGATAACATTAAGGCAAAGGGTGGCGAAGCATCAACCGTGAAAGTAGACTTTAGAAAAGAGGAAGACTGTAATGAGATGGTCAGGGTTACCCTGGAGAAGTACGGTAAAATAGATATACTGGTCAATACGGCCGGGGGGATAGTGGGGACGTTACTGCCGACAAACCTTACCGGTAACCTCCCGGTAAGGGGAGCGCCAGTCGCTGAACAGACGAAGGAGCTGTGGGACTGGATGATTGATATGAATCTGAATGGACCCCGTAACTGTGTACGGGCGGTGATTAACCACATGATAGAAAGGCGCAGTGGTAAAATCGTACTATTCTCTTCGGTCGCTGCACTGGATGGTCTACCCAACAATTCTGACTACTCTGCCGCCAAAGCGGGCATAATCGCCTTTACTAAAGCGCTGGCCAGAGAGGTGGCGCCCTATGGGATACAGGCCAACTGTGTTACGCCGAGCGCCACCTGGAGCGAAGGCAGGCAGGCGGCGATGGAAAGGAGCCGACAGGAGGGACGGGAGATTAAGGTTGATACGAGCGGACTGGCTATGCCCGAAGAGCTCGCCGAAGCGGTGCTATTTTTGGTCTCTTCGGGCTCTGACCATATGAGCGGTCAGAACATCATATTCGGCGTGCCTATGCCATTTGGTCGCTAAACAATTTTAAGTAACCTAAAACAATTGGCTTGACATTGGAAGACAGGTCTGTTTGTTTATACCATTAGATGCGATTAGAAAAGAACAACCCAATCACTAAAATCAAATGTAAGGAAGATGATGGCAAATTTTGAAAAACTGATATCTCCCAACTATAATGAGATTGCGAAATATGAAGCCGCTGGCACGAGGTAGTAGCAAATTAGTAGCAATTATCTCAATTTTGGGGAAAGGACAAAATCAATAATTTACCTTTAATTTAACAATTTAAGTATGGGGAGAGGTGACCGAGTGGTTCATGGTGCCGCTCTCGAAAAGCGGTCTCGGTATTTTCCGAGCGTGGGTTCGAATCCCACCCTCTCCGCCAGGTCAAGATTCTTGACCTTACAACTTGTCCTATCCGGAGTATGGAGAGGTGCTGGAGTGGTCTAACAGGCACGCCTGGAGAGCGTGTGTAGCCCTAAAGGCTACCGTGGGTTCGAATCCCACCCTCTCCGCCAGAATATTGCTGGGGTAGCCCTATCCCCTTTATCCCCTTCCCCCTAACAAAGGGAAGGGGAATTATTATTTTAAGAGGGGCAGCGCCCCTCAACGACACCCTGATTAAAGAGGCCTTATCCCATCAAACGCAAAAGGGAAGGTTTAAAGAAGGCAAAGTCTTCTCTTCCAAAGCCTCCCTTCTCTTGGACGGGAGTTTAAGAGGGCTTACGCCCTCTTTTCTATATCTTCTCCCTTTCCCCTTTTCAAGGGGAAAGGGGATTAAGGGGGATAGGGTTAATAAATTCTGATTGTCTTCAGAGTGCCTCTATGCTAGAATGGCATTAACTTGGAAGTGCGTAGGGAAGAGCTTAAATACTGGGTCGGCTTCAGTCTGATACCAGGCATCGGACGGGTGAAATTCAGGCAGCTTGAAAGCTACTTTACTAGCCTGGAAAATGCCTGGAAGGCTAAACCGTCTGAGTTACAGCAGTCAGGGCTGGATGAGGGAGCGATACGCGCTATTACCTCCTGGCGTCCCAAAGTTTCTCTGGAAGCCGAGATGGAAAAACTCGACCGCTATGGGGTGAAAGTGCTTACCTGCCACGACCCGGGCTATCCAGCCAGACTCAAAGAAATCTACGACTACCCGCCGCTACTTTACCTCAGGGGCTCCCTAATTCCTGAAGACGAGTGGTGCCTGGCAGTGGTGGGGACTCGCCGGGCTACCGTCTACGGGAGGCAGGTAACTGAGGAAATCGTGGCTGACCTGGCCCGGAGTAAAATCACCATAGTCAGTGGTCTGGCGAAAGGGATTGACTCAGTAGCCCATCACAGTGCCTTAGAAGCTGGCGGCAGGAGCATCGCCGTTTTTGCCTGCGGGCTTGATATTGCTTATCCCAGTGAGAATGCCGAACTCGCCCGCCGCATCATGCAGCAGGGAGCCCTGATAAGCGAATACCCCCTAGGCACCAGACCCAGAGCGGATAATTTCCCCCGGCGCAATCGTATCATGAGTGGGCTCAGCCTCGGAGTCTTAGTTGTTGAGGCCGGAGAGACCAGTGGAGCCATAATTACCGCGCATCTGGCAGTGGAACAGAATAGAGAGGTGTTTGCCATTCCAGGCAGCGTTCTCTCGCCAGCCAGCCGAGGTACCAACCGCCTTATCCAGGAAGGTGCAAAGCTGGTCCGTGACTACACCGATATTCTGGAGGAATTAAACCTTACCGCCGTAGCCCAGCAGATAGAAATGAAAGAGATTATACCCCCAACTGACACCGAGTCCTTACTGCTGAAACAACTGAGCGCCCAGCCTACCCACATTGATGAGGTCTGCCGCTCCAGCGGCTTACCCATATCAACGGTCTCAAGTACTCTGGCGATGATGGAGCTTAAAGGCCTGGTCAAGCAGGTGGGTGCCATGAATTACGCTCTGGCCAGAGAAGTGAGAGAGGAATACAGGGTGAAAGTGGACTAAAATCATGAAGAAAAACCTCGTTATCGTTGAATCACCAGCCAAAGCCAGAACGCTAAGCCGGATTCTGGGCGAAGAGTACAATCTTAAAGCCTCCCTGGGCCATGTGCGAGACCTGCCCAAGAGTAAACTGGGAGTGGATACGGAAAATGGTTTCACGCCTACCTATGTCGTCCCCAGGGAGAAGAGCAAGATTGTCCGGGAGCTCAGAGAAGCAGCCAAGGAAGCATCTACCGTATATCTTGCTACCGACCCAGACCGCGAGGGGGAAGCCATCTCCTGGCATCTGGTCAAGGTGATGAAATCAAACAGGGTACCCTACCGCCGTGTTGTCTTCCACGAGATAACCGAAGAAGCCATTAAGACTGCCTTCAAACACCCCCGCTCAATAGATATGCAGCTGGTAAATGCCCAGCAGGCAAGGCGCATTCTGGACAGACTGGTCGGCTACAAGCTCAGCCCACTGCTCTGGAAGAAGGTAAGAAAAGGTCTATCAGCCGGCAGAGTCCAGTCGGTGGCTCTGAGGATTATCGTCGACCGTGAGCGGGAGATTGAGAAATTCGTCCCGGTGGAATACTGGACCATTGAGGCTGAGCTAACCAGGAAAGCCGACGAAGCTGCCTTCCGTGCTATGCTGGTCGGACTGGCGAACGGTGATAAACTGGATATTCATAACCAGCAAGAAGCTACCGAGATTACAAGTGCACTGGAACAGGCTGACTATGAGGTTGCCAAGGTTACCACCAAAAAGGTTACCCGCCAGCCGGCACCACCATTTATCACCAGCACCCTGCAGCAGGAAGCCTGGCGGCGGCTCCGTTTCGGCGCTGCGCAGACAATGGCGATTGCCCAGCAGCTCTACGAAGGACTGCCCATAGGCAGTACCGGAAGCGTGGGGCTTATTACCTATATGCGTACCGATTCCACCCGGGTGGCTCGCTCAGCCATAGCTGAAGCCAGAGAATATATTAAGACCAGCTACGGTGCTGAATATCTTCCCCCCCACGCCCGCTCCTTCGCCAGAGTTGTCAAGGGAGCCCAGGAGGCACACGAAGCCATACGCCCCACCAGAATACAACGGGAACCGTCCCAGATTAAGCAATACCTCAGTCCCGACCAGTTCCAGCTTTATGAGCTTATCTGGAAACGAATGGTCGCCAGCCAGATGGCGGCCGCCATTTATGATAACACCACGGTTGATATCGAAGCCCGATGCCGGCACTCTAAAACCGGCTATCTTTTCAGAACGTCCAGTTCAGTCAACCGGTTCCCCGGCTTTATCATTCTCTATACTGAGGGAAAAGACCAGCCCGAAGAAGCAAAACTTTCCCTCCTCCCTCAACTGGAAGAAGGCGAGGAACTGAGGTTACTGGGGCTCTTCCCTGAGCAGCGTTTTACTGAGCCCCCTCCCCGTTTCACCGAAGCCACGCTTATTAAAACCCTGGAGCAATATGGCATCGGGCGCCCCAGCACCTATGCGCCAATCATCTCTACGATTCAGGAGCGTGAGTATGTCGCCAAAATCAATGGTGGCTTCCAGCCTACGGAGCTGGGCTTTTTAGTCAATGATTTGGTCTGCCAGTATTTCCCTGACATCGTTGATATCCGGTTCACCGCGCGTATGGAAGATGAACTGGACGAAATTGCTGAGGACAAGAGAGAATGGGTGAGCGTTATCCAGAACTTTTATACGCCCTTTGAGAAAAACCTGGCCAGAGCCACCCAGCTTATTGAGAGGGTGAAGCTACCCGACCAGTTAACCGAGGAAACTTGCCCCGATTGTGGCAAGCCACTGGTGGTCAAGACCGGGCGCTTCGGTAAGTTTCTCGCCTGTAGCGGCTACCCCGAGTGCAAATACACCAGGTCCTATCAGATAAAGACTGGCGTCAAGTGTCCCGAGTGCGGCAGTGAGTTGATTGAGAGAATAAGCAAAAAGAAGCGCACATTCTACGGTTGCAGTAACTACCCCGATTGTAACTTTGCCACCAGCTTCAAGCCCCTCCCTCAACCCTGCCCCAAATGCGGCGGACTGATGACCCTCTATAGACAAAAATGGGGCAGATGTATTAAATGCGGGCAGAGAGAAAAACTTCAACAGGACTAGCTTATGCAAAACCTTTTTGCTAGATACATAAACTATCTTGAGGCGGAGAAGAATGCTTCGCCCTATACGGTGCGTAATTACAAGAGCGACCTGCTTGGCTCAAAAAACATCAAGGGGTTCTTTGCCTTCCTTAGCGAAAGGGGCGTCAAATCACTGGATAAAGCAGACCGGCATATCGTGCGCGATTACCTGTCATATCTGGTGGAGCAGGGCCTGGTCAAGGCAAGCATCGCCCGCAGGCTATCGGCGATTCGCTCTTTCTACCGCTATCTGGTAAGGGAAGAGTTAATACCAGTCAGTCCGGTGGCTAATACTTCGTCCCCCAAGCTGGACAGGCGCTTGCCCGAATTCCTGACCACGCAGGAGATAACGCGCCTTCTGGAAGCCCCCGACCCAAGCACGCCACAGGGGCAGCGCGACCGTGCCTTCATGGAGTTGCTCTATGCCTCCGGTCTCAGGGTAAGCGAACTGGTAAGCCTGAACCTGGAGCAGGTTAATCTTAATACCCTTGAGATTAGGGTCCTGGGGAAGGGCTCCAAGGAGCGGATGGTACTCATGGGTGAGCCAGCCGCCAGAGCTCTGATGACTTACCTCAACGAAGGCAGACTCAAGCTGTTGGGCAATAAAAAAACCAACGCCGTGTTTCTCAACCGTTACGGGGGACGTCTGACCGAGCGGACTGTCCAGAGCCTGCTTCAGGAATATGCCGGTATCGCCGGTATCGAGAAAAAGGTTCATCCCCATATGCTGAGGCATACCTTCGCCACCCACCTTCTTGACGGCGGGGCTGATTTACGGGTAGTCCAGGAACTTCTGGGACATGCCAGTCTTTCCACTACTCAGGTCTATACTCACGTCAGCAAGAGCCAGGCGAAAAAGGTGTACCTCTCCGCCCACCCCATGGCTAAAGAGGGAAAAGAACCAGCTTAGTGAGTAAGAAAACCTCATTCCCTCTGTTTTCTCTCCTAGGATGGAGAAAGGGAAGGGAATTAAAATGGGGGCTAGAGCCCTTCTTGGACACCCCAAAATCGAGGAGAGTATAATTAAGAAAGGGGGCAAAGCCCTCCTCTTGAGCGTTTTTCCTTCCTCTAACAAGGGAAGGGATAGGTTAAAATAAGAGAATAATGAGCCCAAATATAGCTAATAGATTGAAAAGACTTAGGCAGAGTTTGCTCGAAAAAGAGCTGGATGGTATTTTTATCTCGCAACCGGAGAACCGGTACTACCTGTCCGGCTTTGATGGTTCGGCGGGTTACCTGTTAATCACCGCCGAGAACGCCGTCCTAGCCACTGACTTCCGCTACATAGAGCAGGTCAAGACACAAGCCCCTGACTACCAGCTCTTTCAGATTAGCGGTAATGTGCCGGAGTGGTTCCTACGGCTGGTAGCCGAGCTGGACTTAAAAAGGTTGGGCTTCGAGGCTCAAGACATTACTTTCAGTGTGTATCGCCAGTTAACTGAAGCAGTGAGTAAAAATAAATCCCCGCTCCAGCTCGTCCCGGTAGACGGACTGATAGAGTCGCTGCGGGCAGTAAAAGAGCCTGAAGAAATCGAGCTTATTGCCAGAGCGGTGGAGATAACCGATAGGGCTTTTGACCACATTGAAGACTTAATTCGAACTGGCATGACCGAAATGGAGGTAGCCTGGGAACTGGAGAAATTCCAGCGTGAGCAGGGTAGCCAGACCCTGCCCTTCGAGATTATTGTTGCTTCGGGCCCAAATTCCGCCCTGCCCCACGCCAAGCCCTCAGCGCGTAAACTCAAAGCCGGGGAGCCCGTAGTAATTGATATGGGTGCCAGGGTTGGAGGCTATTGTAGCGATTTTACCCGCACCATCTGCCTGGGCGAGCCCGATGCAACCTTCAGGAAGGTTTATGATACCGTCCTCGGTGCCCAGCTGACTGCCATAGCCCTAATCAAGGAGGGGATGAATGGGGAAGAGGCTGATAGCTTTGCCCGGACGGTTATTCAAGAGGCAGGCTATGCTGAAGCCTTCGGTCACTCTCTGGGTCATGGTGTCGGGCTGGCTGAACACGAACAGCCTCGCCTTGGCCCTAACTCCAAGGATATACTTACCTCAGGTATGGTGTTCTCTATCGAGCCGGGCATTTACCTCCCCGGCTGGGGAGGAGTGAGGATTGAGGATTTAGTAGTTATAGAAAACGGGGGAATCAGAGTGCTCTCAAAGAAGAAATAGGGAAATCGGGGGTCTACTGAATTGCTGAAGGCTGATTTTCACATTCACACTTCGTACTCAATAGACTGCAATACGCCTCTGGAGAAGATAATCAACCGCTGCTTGGAGACTAACATCAACTGTATCGCCATATCTGACCATGGTACCGTTGAAGGTGCCCTGAAAATGCAGAGCGTGGCTCCCTTTAAAGTAATTGTGGCTGAGGAAATTCTAACCCCTGATGGTGAGGTAATGGGGATGTTTCTCAAAGAGGGGATACCCAGCGGTATCTCTATTGAGGAGGCGATATCGCGTATCAAGGCTCAAGATGCCCTGGTATGTCTACCCCA
Organism: Dehalococcoidales bacterium; assembly: GCA_034432095.1. GTDB lineage: Bacteria > Chloroflexota > Dehalococcoidia > Dehalococcoidales > UBA2162 > DAOUCV01. The sequence goes on along the minus strand of DAOUCV010000052.1, from coordinate 14,290 downwards.
CCCCTTTGACCCATTCAGAGGACTCGGGCTGGATAACCACAAGATAGAAGAGCTAGCCGGACAAGTTGACATTATCGAGGTGTTCAACGCCAGAAGTCCCCTGTCTGGACCGGCAACTAGAGCCAGGAATTTTGCCACGAAATATGACCTGCCTGGAATCGTCGGTAGCGATGCTCATACTCCTAACGAAATAGGTTACACCTTTATCGAGATGCCCGAGTTCGACGCCAAGGACGACTTTTGCGAGGCTTTGAGAAAGGGCAAGATTTTCACGCGTAAGTCCAGTTTCCTTGTCCATTTTCACAGTGCCTGGGCAAAGCTCAGGAATTTGCCCTGAAGGATGGTATTCATGCTCAGAATCGGCTGGTTCTCTACCGGTAGAGATAGGGCAGCCAGAGACCTCTTAACTGCAGTGAAGGACAGCATCACGCAGGGTGAGGTGAAAGGTGAGATAACCTTTGTTTTCTGCAATCGTGAACGCGGTGAGTCAAAACAGAGTGACCTGTTCCTCGACCTTGTCGAGGCTTACAATGTCCCTTTAGTCTGTTTTTCCTACCAGAAGTACATGAAGATGCGGGGTGAACGAAATCCCGAACCTTACAAGCCAATGCCGCAATGGCGCCTCGACTATGACCGCGAGATTATGAGCCGGTTAAAGGGTTTCACCCCTGACCTGTGTGTCCTCGCTGGCTATATGTTGATTACGGGTCACGAGCTTTGCCAGAGATATGATATGCTCAACCTCCACCCCGCCGCTCCCGGTGGGCCTACGGGCACCTGGCAGGAAGTTATCTGGAAACTGATTGATCTCAGAGCCAGACAGACAGGAGTGATGATGCACCTGGTAACCCCTGAACTGGACAAGGGACCAACGGTAGCCTACTGTACCTTCTCCATCAGGGGTGAGCCGTTTGATAGACACTGGCAAGAGGTTGAAAATCTGCCCGCAGACAGCCAGAAAAGCCAAACAGCAAGAGATTCGTTATTCCGGCTTATCCGTAAACACGGGCTGGCGAGAGAATTTCCCCTGATAATTGCCACCCTCAGGGCTTTCAGTGAGGGTAAAATCAGGATAAATAGAGAGAAACAGGTCATTGATGCTGAAAACAAACCCATAAACGGGTACAATCTAACTAGTGAAATAGATAGGCAGGTAAAAGAGCTGCTCGAAAGACTTGAGAATAGAACAGCAGCGACTTAATAGGGGAAGATTGAAGGAGGCTTCATCCCTTCAAAACATCATCCTCCCTCCTTTGAAGGAGAGGGAGACTAAGGGGTTCCCAGAAAAATGTAAGATTTTTCTGGGTGCATTAAGGGGGTGAGGTAAATAAACAACTATATCTGCTTTGACCTTGAAGGACCGCTATCGCCCCAGGATAACGCCTATGAATTGATGAAACTGTTCCCCGATGGAGGCAAGGTTTTTGAGGTTATCAGCCGCTACGATGATCTGCTGACGCTGGAAGGAAGAGAGGACTATGAGCCCGGCGATACCCTAGCCCTGATTGTGCCCTTCCTCGTCCTCCACGATATTAAGGAGGAAGATATTATTGCCTTAGCCATTGCCGCCAAGCTGACCGACGGTGCCGCTGACCTGGTTTATCGACTTCAGGCTGATGGCTGGAAGATATTCTGCATTAGCACCAGCTACCAGCAATATGCCCTTCGCATCGCCCAGAAGCTGAGTATCTATGCCCATAATGTCGCCTGTACAGCCTTCCCTCTAAATCAATTCCGCCAGACATTAGACAGAGAAGGCGCCGACCTGCTACAGCAAACTGAAAAAGACATACTTGCTCTGCACCCGCCCACCGATGATGAACGAATCAAGCAGATGCTTGACCGCTTCTACTGGGAGAGACTGCCCACTACCGAGATAGGCACCGCAATAAGAGAGGTAAAGCCCGTTGGTGGACGGCGCAAGGTAACCGCCCTGAACAGATTTGCTCAGACTCAAAATCAGCCCCTGTCCCAATGGGTGGTAGTGGGAGACAGCATTACCGATTTCAGAATGCTCCAGGCGGTAGAGGAAGCCGGAGGACTGGCTATCGCCTTCAATGCCAACGAATATGCCCTGCCCTACTCGACGATGAGCCTGGCTTCCACTTCCATTGCTGACCTGAGGGAAATACTACTAGCCTGGCGGAAAAGCCAGCGCAAAGGGGTGGAGGGCGTAGTAAAAGCAAAGGAAAAAGCCGGAGGCAAGGGAGATAGAGGCTATTTCCACTGGCTAGCCGGCAGAAAAGACCTAGACGAGATTATCGCCATTCACAAAAGAATCAGACGCCTAGTGAGAGAAGAAGCTGGGAAGTTGGGATAGAGGAGTCGGGATTTACATGACTGATGTTCAAGTGGTCGGGCTGGGGGCACTAAATATGGACTACATCTATCAGGTAGAGTCCATTCTAGGAGATGAAGAGACCGCAGACCCCTATAAATACCGAGAAGCAGAACAGAAACCTTTAGGTAAGTTCCCCGGCGGTTCGGCAGCCAACACCATCTATGGTTTAGCCAGGCTTGGCATAAAAACCGGCTTTGTCGGCGTTATCGGTGATGACGAGGATGGCGGGCTCTTGCTCAAAGATTTTAGGAAAGTAGGCGTGGATACCAGTCAAATCAGCATGAAGCCAAGGGCAAAAACAGGTTTAGCCCGATGTCTCGTTGACAAGCTTAATTTCCGCTCTATCCAGGTTACACCTGGGGCAAACAGCCTGCTGACAATAGATGATATAGATTTGGATTATATAAACCAGGCAGAAATACTCCATATTTCTTCCTTCGTTGATAGTGCTCAGCTGGAGGTCCTGCTGGAACTGGTGAATAAATTAGATTCATCTGTCAAAGTCAGCTTCTCTCCCGGAGAACTCTACGCAGTAAGGGGGCTAGGACCTCTTGCTCCCATACTGGCCCGCACTCATGTCCTGTTTGCTAATAAAAAGGAGGTAGAGCAACTAACCGGTAGGGATTTTAAAAAGGGTGCTGAAGTCTGCCTCCAGTACGGATGTCACATTGTTGCCGTTACCTTGGGCAGAGGAGCTAAACTGGAAACTATGATGGCTACCAGCTACGTTAGAGATGCCAGTAATGAATATATCATTGAGCCCGGTGATAACAGAGTAATGGCTATCCTGGATACTACTGGCGCAGGAGATGCCTTCGCCGCCGGTTTTCTCTATGGTCTAGTCAACGAAAAGCCACTTAATGAATGTGGGCGTCTCGGCGATATTGTCGCCCGGTTCTCGATTACCAAAACAGGCGCAAGGCAGGGGCTGCCTACCCTTAAGGAATTGTCCCGGCGCTACCGAGAGATATACCAAAAAAAGTTATAGCCCCGTAATGACTGCCCCGATTGCCTTCATTTCGCTATACGGTTCACTTATTCAGGTGATATAATTAAAATGGTCTCATGAAGAGAGAGTTTGAAATCCTGAACCACACAGCGGATGTTGGCATTATCGCCCATGGCAGTAATTTGAATGAGGCGTTTGCCAATGCGGCTAAAGGTATGTTCAGCCTGATAACTGAGCTTGATGATGTAGAAGAGAGCGAGTATCGAGACACCGAGCTGACTGCCCCTGACCAGGAAAGCCTGCTGGTGGAATGGTTAAACGAGCTTATTTACCTGTTTGATGTGGAGAATATGCTCTTTAAGAGGTTTGATATTACCCAGTTGAGCAACACCCATCTCAAGGCTAGAAGCTACGGGCATAAAGTGGATAGCTCCAAGCATAAATTGAAAATGGGCATCAAGGCAGTTACCTACCACATGCTGAAGATTGAAAAGAGTGATGGCTGCAGGGTTCAGGTACTGTTTGACATTTAGTGGAGGGGGAAAATGACAGCACAGTGGCGCGGAATTTTAAAGAAGATAGATAATTACCGTTGGGAGATTCCCACCGGCTACAAGGCAGGCATGAGTGTGCCCGGTCTTATCTTTGCCAGCGAAGATATGCTCGGCAAAATCTGGGAGGACCAGGCTTTTGAACAGGTAGCCAATGTAGCTTTTCTACCCGGCATTGTGGGTTATTCACTGGCTATGCCTGATATTCATTATGGGTATGGCTTCGCCATAGGTGGGGTTGCCGGTACCAGGTTAGAGAATGGAGTGGTGTCGCCCGGAGGCGTTGGCTTTGATATTAACTGTGGTGTCCGACTCCTGCGGACAAACCTCACCGAAGAAGAGGTAAGACCCAAGATTAAACAATTAGTTGCCGAACTCTATAGCGCTATTCCCTCGGGCGTGGGTTCTACCGGTAAGCTAAGGGTGACTGAGAAAGAGCTGGATGAGGTCATGGTTAAGGGTAGCCGTTGGGCGGTAGAAAAGGGCTTTGGCGACGCCGAGGATATCATAGTTACGGAAGAGTCGGGCTGTATGAAAGGGGCTGACCCTGATAAGGTGAGCAAAAAAGCTAAACAGCGTGGTATCCCCCAACTGGGGACACTGGGTTCAGGCAATCACTTTCTGGAGATAGCGGTGGTTAAGGAAATCTACAACCGTGACGCCGCTAGAGTAATGGGTATCAATGAAGTTGGGCAGGTGCTGGTCTGGGTCCACACTGGTTCCCGAGGCTTCGGACATCAGGTCTGCACTGATTATCTAGCTTTGCTGGGTCAAGCAGTGAAGAAGTATGGCATAAGTCTACCTGACCGCCAGCTGGCCTGTGCTCCCGTCCAATCAACAGAAGGAAAGGACTATCTGGCGGCTATGGCTGGTGCGGCCAACTACGCCTGGACTAACCGCCAGTGCATCACTCACTGGACGAGAGAAGCCTTTATGAAGGTCCTGGGTAAGAGTCGGAAAGAACTGGGGCTGGAACAGATTTATGATGTAGCTCATAATATCGCCAAGATAGAACAGCACACAGTCAACGGTAAGAAATCTACCCTTTGTATTCACCGCAAGGGAGCCACCAGAGCTTTCCCCGCCAACCATCCTGATATCCCCCCGATTTACCGGGATATTGGTCAACCGGTCCTGATTCCCGGTGACATGGGGCGCTGTTCCTATGTCGCCCTGGGCACCGAAACAGCCATGAAAGAAACCTTCGGTTCTACCTGCCATGGTGCCGGCAGGGTGCAGAGTCGCTCCGCCGCTAAGCGCAGCCTGAGAGGTGCCGACGTTGTCCAGGCACTGGCTGACAGGGGGATTACAGTCAAAGCAAGCAGTATGGGTTCACTGGCTGAGGAAGCCTCAGAAGCCTATAAGGATGTGTCTAGTGTAGTTGATGTGACCCATAAGGCAGGCATCTCCCTGAAGGTGATAAAATCTGTTCCTATCGGCGTAATCAAAGGATAAGAAAGATGTATTTCAAAAATACCATTGATGCCATCGGTCATACTTCACTGGTTGAACTGACTCGAATGAGTCCAAACAAAAAGGTAAAAATCCTAGCCAAGCTGGAAGGACAAAACCTGGGGGGGAGCGCCAGCATTAAGGACCGAATCGCCAAGTATATGATAGAGCGGGCGGAGCAGAGTGGGGCACTGACCAAGGAGAAAATCATTATTGAAGCTACCAGCGGCAATACCGGGATAGCTTTAGCGTGGCTGGGGTATCACAAGGGCTACAGAGTCACCATTGTTATGCCGGACAATGTGAGCCAGGAAAGACAGCAACTTCTGAAAATCTATCAAGCGGAGCTTATCCTCACCCCGGGGGCTAAGGGGGTGAAGGGGGCAATGGACGCTGCCAGGGAACTGGCGGCTAAAGATAAACGGTACTTTATGCCCGACCAGTTTTCTAATCCGGCTAACCCACTGGCTCACTACGAGACTACCGGTGCCGAGATAATCAGGGACTTTCCATATGAACGGATTGATGCGCTGGTTGTCGGCATCGGCACTGGCGGCACTTTAGTTGGCGTCACCCGACGGCTAAAAGAGATTTACCCCAATATCAAGGTATTTGGCGTTGAGCCTCCCTCTGGTGATAACATCCAGGGCTTGAGGTGTCTCGAGGAATATATTCCACCCATTCTGGATTTGAGCCTCATTACGGAAAGGACCGTCGTTACCAGTCAACAGGCAGCGGAGGCTACCAGGCAGTTGCTGAAGAAAGAGGCAATTTTTGCTGGCTTATCTTCAGGGGCTGTAGTGCACCAAGCAATCAGGGTGGCTCAAGAGATGGACCAGGGTAACATCGTGGCGGTGCTGGCTGACGGGGGGTGGAAATACCTGAGTATGAACCTTTGGACCGAGACGAGGAAAAACCCTGGTTAGTAACTATATAAGGCAATTGTACTGAAAGGAGATAGAAAATGGGTATGCAGGACTGGACTCTGATTCATCTGGGGCTGTCTGTCAGAAACATGGACAAGGCAGTTGAATACTTCAAATCACTCGGTGGCGAGACAGATGACTCACCCGGGTTTGTGCTGGACAGTGCAAGATTTAAGGACTTTAAGACTTACGGTAAAACTGATGCTCCGCCGTGGAAAATCAAGATAAAGATGCTTCGGTTAGGCCCGTTAACTCTGGAGCTGACCGAGCCCATCGAGGGTGGTAACTGGAATGAGATATTCTTGAACGAGCACGGCGAGGGACCCAACCATGTCGCTTTCATGGTCGATAACCTTGAGAAAGAAGTTGCGGAAATGGAAGCAAAAGGTGTCCCGGTCATGTACCATGCCAGAGGTGAATATTCATATCTCGATGCCCGCAAGGTAGGCGGTCTGGTTATCGAACTGTTTCAGAAGCGAGAAATGCCGCCCGGGGGAATGCCACGAAGGCCATAGAACAGCAGACCTGAACTCCATCTGAAACCGCCATAAGGTTGAGGTTGATAAACATAATAAACAGTAGTAAAATTCATTTATAAAGATAGTGAGTTCGAGTTGGGGGAAGGAGGCAGATATGGAAGCGGGAACATGGAGAGTGAAAACGGGGCTTGCTCAGATGCTCAAGGGTGGAGTGATTATGGATGTCGTCACTCCTGAGCAGGCAAAGATTGCCGAGGCGGCTGGTGCCTGCGCGGTGATGGCTCTGGAGAGGGTGCCGGCTGATATCCGGCGTGCGGGTGGGGTAGCTCGTATGGCTGACCCGGCAATCATTGAAGCTATTATGAAAGCCGTCTCCATCCCGGTAATGGCAAAGTGCCGTATCGGTCACTTTGTGGAAGCTCAGGTACTACAGGCCCTCGGCGTGGACTACATAGACGAATCTGAAGTGCTTACCCCGGCCGATGAAAGCCATCATATCTGGAAGCACGATTTTAAGGTACCCTTTGTCTGTGGTTGCCGTGACCTGGGTGAAGCCCTGCGCCGCATTGGCGAAGGAGCAGCCATGATTAGAACTAAAGGTGAAGCTGGCACGGGTAATATTGTCGAAGCCGTCAGACATATGCGCGCCGTAATGGATGGCATCCGCAGACTGGTGGGTACCCCCCAGGACGAACTGATGGCAATAGCTAAGGAAATGGGAGCCCCCTTTGAACTGGTAGAGGAGATACACAAGACAGGCAAACTACCGGTGGTGAATTTTGCTGCCGGCGGAGTAGCCACCCCCGCTGACGCCGCCCTGATGATGCAACTGGGTGCTGACGGTGTCTTTGTCGGCTCAGGTATCTTTAAATCCAGCAATCCTGAAGCTAGGGCCCAAGCTATCGTCAAAGCCACCACCCACTATATGGATGCCGAAATCATTGCTGAAGTCTCCAAGAACCTCGGTGAGGCGATGCCTGGATTGGATATAAGGCAAATCAAGACCGAGGAACTGCTAGCCCCCAGAGGATGGTAGTATGAGGATAGGTGTCCTTGCTTCGCAGGGAGCCTTTGTTGAACACCTAGCCGTCTTACACCAACTGGAAGTGGAGGCCTTACCCGTCCGCCTGCCTCGAGAACTCAATGGCTTGGACGGGCTAATCATTCCCGGCGGAGAAAGCACCTCGATCAGCAAGCTGATGCGGGATTACCATCTGGTAGACGAGGTCAAAAATCTGGCTGGAAAAGGCTTCCCCATATTCGGAACCTGTGCCGGTATGATACTGCTGGCTAACGAAGTACCAGGCTCCAATGTGGAACCACTGGGACTGATGAAAATAAGGGTCAGGCGGAACGCCTTTGGTCGGCAGAGAGAAAGCTTTGAGACTGAACTCTCCATACCGGTGCTGGGAGAAAAGCCCTTCCCCGGTGTTTTTATCCGAGCACCCATAATTGAACAATCAAACAGTGATGTAGAGATACTGGCTAAGCTGGAGAATGGTACCAGTGTCGCCGCCCGACAGGGGAAGTTGCTGGCTTCGGCATTTCACCCCGAATTAACTGACGACCTGCGGTTTCACCGGTACTTTCTCGATATTGTTCGTGGGGAACGGTGAGTTAGAATGAAACGAAGTGACTTAGCCCGAAAGATATACGGTGTTTCTCATCTAGTGGGTAGTTTCAAATTGCGCTCGGGGCAAATATCCAACGAATATTTTGATAAATATCTGTTTGAGTCCGACCCCGTGCTGCTCACCGAGATTGCCCGACACCTAGCCAAGTTGGTGCCACAGGGGACGGAGGTACTGGCCGGTCTCGAAATGGGTGGCATACCGATCGCGACAACCCTATCAATCAAAACCGGTATTCCAGCCGTGTTCGTCAGGAAGAAAGCCAAAGAATACGGCACCGGTAAAGTCGCCGAAGGAATAAGCGTAAAGGACAAAAAGGTCTGTATAATCGAAGATATTGTGACCACCGGGGGGCAGATAATTTTGAGCGCTAACGACCTGAAAAAGCTCGGAGCACAAATCAAATATGTGCTATGCGTTATTGAACGCGATGCGAAAAGCCGGGATAATCTTAAAAAAGAGGGTTTAGAGCTAATTCCATTGTTCACTATGGAGGAGCTTAAGACGAGCTAGGTACGCTCAACAGCCGAGGCAGGAGGAAAGAGGCTATTGCGAAAGGTAATAACCGACGATTTAGATGCCCTGCTCAACATTTTTCCGCCGCATATTAAACAGCCGCTATGTCAACAAGAGGATATCCACGAACTGCTTGAGGTCGTCCTTGACCTGGGTCGTCCACCTGAAGCCCGCTTTCCCCAGCGAGAGGTTGTTCTCGACCCCAGGGAAGTCAGCGGGGAGGACATCGAGTATGTGGTCTCACGTGTGGGCAGTTTTGGCGATGACAACCGGGCTGGCATAGAACGGACCTTACACCGCATCTCCGCTATCCGCAACCGGCAGGGTCGTATTGTCGGACTCACCTGCCGCGTGGGCAGAGCCGTCTTTGGCACCATAAAAATGATAGAAGACCTGATTAAGTCAGGGAAGAGCGTCATGCTGTTGGGTCGCCCGGGAGTGGGCAAGACTACCATGCTCCGTGAGGTGGCACGGGTATTAGCTGATGACTTTAACAAGCGGGTCATCATCGTTGATACCTCAAACGAAATTGCCGGCGATGGTGATATTCCTCACCCGGCCATCGGGCACGCCCGGCGGATGCAGGTGACCACCCCTACCAAACAACACGCCGTGATGATTGAAGCCGTGGAGAACCACATGCCCGAGGTTATCGTCATTGACGAAATGGGCACCGAGCTTGAAGCCCAGGCAGCCCGGACCATTGCTGAGCGCGGAGTCCAGCTCGTCGCCACCGCCCACGGTAATACCCTGGAGAACCTGATTATGAACCCCACCCTAGCTGACCTTGTTGGTGGCATCCAGAGCGTGACCCTGGGCGATGAAGAGGCAAAGCGGCGGGGCACCCAGAAATCCGTACTGGAACGGACTTCCCCTCCCACCTTCGATATCGTCGTTGAAATTCAGGACAGGGATAGGGTGGCTATTCACCCTGATGTGGCTGAGGCGGTTGATGCCATCCTGCGCGGTCAGCCCACGGCTACCGAAATCCGCTGGCTGGACGAAGCGGGTGAGGTCAAAATAGAGAAGGCAGCCCCCGTGACTGCTCCCGGTAAAACAACCAGAGGTAAACGGTCACCTAAAGAAAGTAGCCCCCATAAGCTCTACCTCTTCGGCGTAAACCGGGGACGGTTTGAGCAGATGACTAAAGACGCCGGACTGGATGTGGATATAGTCGACAACATCGGGAGTGCCAATCTATTTGTCACCTCAAAACGCTACTACCGTCGCAAGCCGCAGAAGGTCAGGGATGCCGAAGCGGCTAACCTGCCTATCTATGTCCTCAGGAGCAACACGCCATCCCAGATCAGGCAGTTTTTGAATACTATTTATCCTCTCGCCAGCAGGGAAGAGAGTGAGGACAGGACGGACTCCCTCACGGTAGCCCTCGGAGAGGCGCAGGAAGCCGTCAACCTGATAAAAAGCGGGCAGGAATCGGTGGAACTCAGCCCCCAGAGCGCCTACATCCGCCGTCTTCAGCACCTCATCGCCAAAAGAAACGGTCTCTCTTCCCGGAGCTTTGGCAAAGACCCGGAGAGAAGGGTGAGGATTTTTAGGGAGGAGAAAGAATGAGCGATGGAGGGACGGCACCGGAGTGGCTTGACTGGGGGATTGCGCTCGCTCAGCTTGGCAGGTATGAAGAAGCCCTTGAGGCTTTCAATAAAGCCATCGAATACTCTGGAAGAGTTACGTCCAGTATCTACATTTTTCTGGCTGCTTTTACTATAAGACAGGGGATGTTTCGGAGGCGGTAAGGACACTCAAAGAATGCACTGCGCTAAAATCAGGCAGTCCCATAGAGACCTCAGCGGGCGAATTACTGGACAATATCTGGAACTATGATGTGAGACCACCATTGTGGCGCTGGTGGTGGTTTTCACCACTGCATTGCCGGTTGAGAAGAGCCATATTCAGCATCATCAATGATGGAAACGAAAATGAAAGAACTGGAGTCTTCGCCTGCCCAGCGAATAACTCACGAGTCTGGATAAGGTGAACGAAGTCAAATAACTGTCTCCCGGCAGAGGTTCTTCCTAATTTGCATCATTATTTGTGTTGTAGTATATCATTTTTCTTGTATAATAATAAGTGTTTTACAACTCAGATGGAAAGCTCTTCCGCAATACCAATCGGGGGTCAGACGTGTTAGACACAGCTGGAATCATTGAAATTAGATGGCACGGGCGGGGTGGTCAGGGTGCAGTTACCTCTGCTGAGTTACTGGCGAGGGCGGCTATTAGTGAGGGTAAGTATGCTCAAGCCTTCCCCAGTTTTGGACCGGAGAGGAGAGGGGCACCCGTTCTAGCCTTTGATAGGATTAGTCATAAAGAGCCAATCAGGGTGAGGGCTGAAGTTACGGAGCCTGATGTTGTAGTCATTCTTGATTCTGGTCTGATACGCATTGTTAATGTTACCTCAGGGCTCAAAGAGAGGGGCTTGATTATAATGAATACCAAGAGCTCACTCGAGGATATGGCTGCTGAGTTTGGCAATAAGTGGAGACTGGCAGTGGTCAATGCCACCAGGATTGCCCAGGAGTTGCTCGGAGTGAATATTGTTAATACTACGATGCTGGGTGCCCTAATCAGAGCAACGGGAGTGATTAAACTAGAATCATTGTATGAACCCTTGGAAGCTCGTTTCGGCCGTGCGGCGGCAAGCAATATTGACGCCCTGAGAAGAGCCTTTGAGGAAACCAAGATAAAGGAGTAAAGCGAGTGGCATTTAAGAATGAAAGTGAAGTAACCTGGAAAGACCTTGAAATCGGCTCGATTGTCGTCGAGCCGGGAAGCGCTGACCAGTATGAAACCGGTGGCTGGCGGTCTCAAAGACCGGTCTATGATAATACCAAGTGCAACAAATGCGGGCTTTGTTACATTTATTGTCCCGAGGGCTGTATTGAGCAGCAGGAAGATGGCTATTTTGAACCCAATCTGTTCTACTGTAAAGGGTGCGGGATTTGTGCTCATGAATGCCCTAAGGATGTGATAACGATAGTAGAGGAGGAAGGATAGTGGCGAAAAGAGTAGGGATGGAGGTTTCGCTGGCTATTGGCGAAGCCGCTAAACTGGCTAAAGTTGATGTTGTAGCTGCCTATCCGATAACTCCTCAGACCCACGTTGTTGAGCACCTGGCAGAACTGGTAGCCGACGGTGAACTTGACGCCGTTTATATTCCGGTTGAGTCTGAGCATTCAGCGATGAGCGCTTGCCTGGGAGCATCAGCAGTTGGCGCTCGAACTTTTACGGCAACCGCCGGGCAGGGACTGGAGCTGATGCATGAAGTGCTATACGTTACCGCGTCAATGCAATTGCCCGTAGTGATGGCTGTGGCTAACCGAGCCCTCTCGGCACCCTTGAGTGTCTGGGGTGACCACTCTGATGTTATGGCTGTCCGCGATACCGGGTGGATTCAGATATTTACCGAAAATGGGCAGGAGGTGTTTGATAATATCCTCTGTGCCTTCCGTATCGGGGAAGACAAAAGGGTTCTACTCCCGGTAATGGTTCACCTGGATGGCTTTCATCTATCACATATGATTGAACCGATTCTTTTCCCCGACCAGAGCGAAGTGGATAAGTTTCTCCCTCCATATAACTATCCCTTGCCTCTTGACCCTGAGAAGCCAGTGACGATGGGAGCTTTTGCGCCACCTATCATCTACTCAGAGACCAAGAAGGCGCAGGAAGTAAATCTAGCCGCTGCCAAAGAGGTAATCCTCCAGTGCTGGGATGAGTTTGCTAGCATCTTTGGGCGCCGGTACCTGCCAGTAGAGAGCTACCGCAGTGAACAGGCGAAGGTTCTGCTGCTGACTATTGGCAGCTTTAGTGAAACGGCAATGGTGGCTATTGACAAGATGAGAGAAGAGGGTCAGGATGTCGGGCTGGTCAGGCTCCGCCTGTGGCGACCTTTCCCCACCCAAGAACTCAGACAGGCAGTTAAGGATGCTGATATTCTCATAGTTTTTGAGAGAGCTCTCTCTCTCGGCGGGCAGGCGGGACCGGTCTGCTCCGAAGTTAGGTCAGCCCTATATAATGAGGATAAGAAACCGAAGGTCGTTAATATTATTGGTGGTCTGGGGGGACGGGATGTTACCGTAGCTGGATTTGAAGAAGTAATCAAGCGGGGTATTAGAATGGCGAGAAGTAAGCAGGAATTCGAGATATTCGGAGTGAGAGAGTAATGGGCGAAAACTATATTGCTTTTGACAAAAGGCAAATAACCAAGGATGAATACCTTGCTCCCGGGCACCGAGCTTGTATTGGTTGTGGTGAAGCTCTGGCGGTTCGATTGGCCTGCAAAGCACTGGGTCCGAACGCCATTATTGTGATGGCTACCGGATGTATGGAGATAATCTCTTCTCAGCTTCCCTGGACTTCCTGGCGAGTACCCTGGATTCATACCTTGTTCGAGAATACGGCAGCAGTAGCCTCTGGTATAGAAGCCGGTTTGAAGGCGATGAAGAGGAAGGGCAGGAGGTCCGGGCGGGATATCCATGTGGTGGCTATGGCTGGTGATGGTGGCACTCTGGATATCGGGCTTCAGGCGCTATCCGGGGCGTTGGAGAGGGGGCATGATTTTCTCTATATTTGCTGGGATAATGAAGCCTATATGAATACTGGAATTCAGCGGTCTTCAGCTACTCCTTACGGGGCTTCGACAACTACATCCCCGGCGGGGAAGAAGAGCATCGGGCAACTTACCTGGAAGAAGAACATGCCCGCCATTGCCGCTGCTCACAATATACCCTACGTCGCCACCGCCAGTCCTAGTTTCCCCTTTGATTTAATGGACAAAGTGGCAAAGGGAATTGCCATTGATGGTCCAGCCTATATCCATGTCTTGTCCGTTTGTCCCACTGGCTGGCGGTGTCCGCCAGAGTTAACTATTGAGATAGGCCGTTTAGCCGTCCAGACTGGCATATTCCCTCTATATGAGGTAGAAAATGGTAAATACAAGCTGAATATCAACCCTCCCCGGCGTCGACCTGTCCAGGAATATCTCAAGCTACAGGGGAGGTTTAGGCACCTGTCTGAGGAAGATATAAAAGTGATTCAAGCTAGGGTGGATAAGGAATATGCTGAATTGATGAAGAGGGTGGAGGAAGACAACAGCTAGGTGTACCATTATATGGGGTAAGGCTATAGTCTTGGTATCGGGGTGTGGCGCAGCTGGTTTAGCGCGCAGCGTTTGGGACGCTGAGGTCGGTGGTTCAAATCCACTCACCCCGAGTGTAGAAGAGGGGAATTACTTGACATAACAAGCGGGAGTAACTCAGTTGGCAGAGTCCCTGCCTTCCAAGCAGGTTGTCGCGGGTTCGAGTCCCGTCTCCCGCTCCACAAAAATTTGATGGCTACCAAAGCGGAATTTCTTGGTGAGGGGAAGGCGGGCTCGTAGCTCAGTGGCAGAGCGGCCGGCTCATAACGGTTGGTCGCAGGTTCGAAT